>JACJZD010000001.1:1412216-1716521 GCA_020635795.1 Flavobacteriales bacterium | reverse complement strand
AACTCCTGAGTTTCCAATTTTACCGTAAATATCTGGTCGTAAATCGGGGTCGTTACCGTATAGCGTTACCGAATCGAAAGCTGTAGAAAGTCTTTTGGCAGGCATTCCTAAACTTACATAGTGAAAACGTCGGTTAGTTCGTTCTGGACCACCTTCTCCAGCAAACATACGTGTTGGGTCTTCGCCTTCGCGTTTAAACGGAAATAAACCAGAGGTGTATGGAAATTCGCCAGGAACATTTTCTTGTAAACTCCAACGCAACACGTCGCCCCAGCCTTTGTATTTAGGTAAAGCCACTTTAGGTACTTGTGTGTGTGACAAACTTTCGGTGTGAGTTTCAATGCTCAATTCCTTATCGCGAACTTTAAATTTGTAAACGGGGTTTTTGTATTTTTCTACTTTAGCAGCCCAGTTTTCAATAATCAACCAGTTTTTTGGGTCAAGATTTAATTTGATGTTGTCAAACTCGGCAATTAAAATTTTAAATAAATCTTTTTTGTCTTCCTGAGCTTGTCGAAGGATTTCTTTGTGATTAAGCTTTGATGGTTCGACAGGCTCACCATGGCATAGCGTAGAAATGGTTTTGTTGATAGCATAAAGTTTATCCGCCAATTCTACTTGTACATTTACCCATTTGTCGAAACCACGGTTGTTTTCCGATATTTCGGACAAGTAACGGTTTCGGCTAGGAGGAATAACAAATATCTTTTCCGACATTTCTTTGGTAACCTCAAAAGTTGAGTTTAAAGCAGCACCAGTTTTGGTCTTTATTTTATCGATAACCACTTTGTACAAGGTGTTCATACCAGGGTCGTTAAACTGCGAAGCAATGGTGCCGTAAACAGGAACATCGTCGTCATCCATTTCAAAGGCATTGTGGTTTCGTTTGTATTGTTTTTTTACATCACGAATGGCATCTAATGAGCCTTTTTTGTCAAACTTGTTAAGAGCAACCACATCAGCAAAATCGAGCATGTCAATTTTTTCCAATTGTGTAGCAGCACCAAATTCTGGAGTCATTACGTACAACGAAACATCAGAGTAATCCATTATTTCGGTATCCGATTGTCCGATACCTGAAGTTTCTAATATGATTAAATCGTAGTTGGCAGCCTTTAATACTTGAATGGCCTCACCAACGTGAGCACTCAACGCCAAATTACTTTGGCGAGTTGCCAACGAACGCATGTAAACGCGTTCATTTTTGATAGAGTTCATTCGAATTCTATCGCCCAACAACGCACCACCAGTTTTACGTTTTGATGGGTCAACCGAAACAATGGCAATGGTTTTGTCTTTAAAATCAATTAAAAAACGACGAACCAATTCGTCAACCAATGATGATTTTCCTGCACCTCCAGTTCCTGTAATACCTAATACAGGCGAAGTTCCTCCCGACTTCCCAGAAAGGGAGGAGAAAATGGACTGAAATTCTTCATTACGATTTTCCGCTAACGAAATAAGTCTCGCAATAGTAGGAACATCTTTTTCTTGAAGTAACTGCTCAGTTCCCTTCCCTTTGGGAAGGGTTAGGGATGGGCATGGACTGTCGCAACGCTCAATCATATCGTTAATCATCCCTTGTAAGCCCATTTCTCTACCATCATCAGGATGATAGATACGGGTAATTCCGTATCCTTGCAATTCTTCAATTTCTGAAGGTAAAATGGTGCCACCTCCGCCACCAAAAATTTTGATGTGTTCGCAGCCTTTTTCTTTCAACAAATCATACATGTACTTAAAATACTCCACGTGCCCACCTTGGTAAGAGGTCATGGCAATTGCATTGGCATCTTCTTCAATGGCACAGTTTACCACTTCGTCAACACTTCTGTCGTGCCCTAAGTGGATAACTTCAACACCAGTTGCTTGAATAATTCTACGCATAATGTTGATGGCAGCATCGTGTCCGTCAAACAAACTTGCAGCAGTAACTATTCTAACTTTATTTTTTGGAGTGTATTTTTCTATTTGTTCCATGTATTATGCATTAATCAAAGCCTTGCGAAATTAATCAAATAGACTTGTTTTTGCAAAAAGTAAACAGATAATAGCCGTAATTGATTTAAACAAAAAAAGGCTACCAATGGTAGCCTTTTTTTAAAGATAGGTCTTTTGTATTATTTAGAAACTGTAAATTTATCAGTGTAAACAACATTTTCGTTGTTGTAAACTTGATAAATATAAAGTCCTGTAGGTAAATCGTAAACACTTACATCAGCTAAGTTGCTAGTTACAGTAATATTTTTTACTACTTTACCTGTAATATCAGTTATTCTAATTCCAGTTGCTTTGTTGTTGTTTAAATCAAATCTGATGCTTGTAGAAGCAGGATTTGGATAAGCTAACACTCTTTCAGAAAAAATTGCTTCTTTAACTCCAACAGGGAAATTCATAACGATATCGTCTAACCAAAAAGTACTTCCTGGTTGAGCTTTTTTAGGTGTGTTGTAAAAAGTAGCTTTACTAGAACTTGCAATAATTATCATGGTATCTGGTGCACCAGTTAATAAGTAAGTAAAATTAAGTGAACCAGGAGTCCAAGTAGTTAATGTTGATGATAAATTTGTTCCTGCAATACCTAGTAACTGACCAGCTTGCATTAATTGTACAACAAAAACAGCAGTATCACCATTTACTGGAGCATTTTTTATTTTAAGGCTAACAGAAGTTGGTCTACTCGTATAAGGAATACCTTTAACAAATTTGTTATTTAATAAATCACCATTTAATGAAAGTGTTCCTCCTAGAGTATCAACACCTAAAACCGCACCATATCCAGTTTTAGTTTCCATTCTAGCTGATTTTAACCCTTCACCTGGGTCGGCTGTTTCTGCTGTTGTTCCAACAGGGCCACCAAAATTATCAGCATTGTAAGTTTCCCACCCTGTAGGGTTTGAAGATGCTACTGTAGTAGGACCCCATGTTTCAAATTTAGGGTTAGTTTGTGCAACCGCAGTTGCAGAGATTAATGCCACAACAGCACTAAAAGAAAGTAATTTTTTAATCATAAGTTTAAGTTTTAAGTTTATGTAAATTTAACAGATTTGAGTTATTATTTAATAACTTGTTAAGTATTTTAAGATTTTTTTAATAAAATATGATTTTTTAACAAAAATAAACCAATTAAATTTATTAGACTCATTATCAGTATCTAATAAAAACGAGGAGCATGAAATATTTTATGATATTTAACATAAAATATTTATTTTAGTCCAATTATGGATGTAAATGCTTGTATAGAAACTTCAATAGCTACCTTAGAAATTAGAGATGGTATTCTTTATTTAATTTTAAAGAAGGATGCTAATGTTGATTTAGAGACTGTTATTGAAACAGTTGAAGTTAGAAAGGAGATGCAAGGAGGTAAAAAAATGTTAATTCTTGTTGATAATAGAGAGGTTTGGCAAGTAACTAAAGAGGCTCAAGTGTATTCGTCGAGTAAGGAAGTTGGAGAATTGAGTATTGCAATGGCACTTTTATCGGGAGCTTCGTTACCCGTAATGTTAATTTCTAATTTTTTTATGAGGTTTAACAAATTGCATTCACCTACAAAAATTTTTAGAGACGAGGAAAAAGCCATTGAATGGTTAAATCAATTCAAAGAGGAATAAAAAAAAGCCGATTTATTTAAATCGGCTTTTTTTTTGGAATCAATTTTGAATTACAGTCATTTCAACTCGTCGATTTTTCTGTCTTCCCTCAGGAGTTTTGTTTGAGTCTATTGGTTTTGTATGTCCAAACCATAGTACTTCAAAACGAGCTGCATCCACTTCATTTTCAACTAAGAAATCTTTTACTGCAGTAGCCCTTAATTTAGATAGTTTTAGGTTGTTGCTAGCTTTACCAACATTGTCGGTATGCCCTTCAATTTTTAATCCCCAATCGGGTTTTTTCTTTAACAGATTGGCTAACTCAATTAAAGAAGGTAGTGATGTTTCTTTGATTTTTGCTTTACCTGTTTCGAATTCAAGGTTTTTGAAGGCTGTGTTTAAAACCTCTTGTTCTTCAGTTGATAATACTAATGAAGCTCCTTTTTTAACAAAGGTATATGCATATCTGTTATCTTCTTTTCTGAAAGCTCTTATCGTTGATATGGAATCGTTATTAACTAAATCTATATCAATGTATGGAGGGTAATTTCCGTCAGAAATCTCCATTTCAAACAAATGACTCTTATCTTTTGGTAGATTTTTATACATAAAATGATCTTCAGAAAGGTCTAATGAATCTGTTAATACGATTTCATTTAATGAATCTAATAAATGTAATAATTTTAATGGACAACCTTTGTTAGATATTGGTCCAGCAACCATTGGACACCTGTCTTCGCTGTCTTTTAATCCATCCATGTCGCTATCAGGACAGCCTTTAAATTCTGCTAATCCAGCTTCTGTTGGACAATCATCTTCTTTATCCATTATACCATCCCCATCGGTATCAGGGCAACCGTTAAATTCTGGAATTCCTGCTTCTGTAACACAACTATCCAATTTATCCATAATCCCATCGCCATCAGTATCAGGGCAACCTTTAAATTCTACCAAACCACTGTCTAACGGACAATCATCTTCAGAATCTTGAATGCCATCATTATCTGTATCAGGACATCCTTTAAATGCCCATACACCATAAACATCTATACATTTATCCAATTTATCAGAAACTTTATCTTTGTCTCTATCTTTTGGTTTTGGATTTAGAATAGGAATTTTTAAAGCGATATAAAAATCAGCTCCACTTAGTTTTGTATCTCTACCAGCAGCAAATATTGGTTTCATATCTCCTGTACCTATTACTAACGGACCTGCTCGTAAGCCTAAACCGTATCTAAATCCTGAAGTTGTATTATAAGATAAAGGAATAGAAACGCCCCACCATCGATGGTCCCATCTTGGGGTTAATGCAAAATTGTGCGGGTAATGAACGGCGTTATGGTCTTTATAGAATAATAGATTTATTCGCATGTAATAATTTGCGTAAATATTTCTCCAAATATTATAATCTACATCAATATTAGCATGTGTAGGGAGGTTCATAAAAAATTCACCATCGTCATCCCTAAAAGTTACATCGCCTCTTGTTGATAAATCGATTAAACTCGAATCTAAAGAACGGAAACCTTTAACACCATCAAACTCTTGTAAATCGAAAACACCTGTTTGGAAACTAAAATTTCTACTCAAACTTCCTTTTTTGTATCTCATACCACCAATATCATTAAGGGCTGCTCCAACTCTTAATTTGTATTTGTTTTGGTCTTTACGCCATAAATTGGTTTTATTGTCCATGTCGTATTTGTAATCTTGATATTTTGGACGGAACTCATACGTAACCCCAATATCAAAACCTAATCCCCAATTAGAGTATTTTTTTAATAATTCACCTCCATCAAATTTTTCATTATCAGTCCCTTCAATGTAACCACCTAAATTATCGGAGTAACCATAATCAAAATCTCCTTTTATGTAAAGAGCTGTGGTATCATCAATAATGTTATAATCTACATTATCGGTATTCAAATAAAAAGACCCAATTCCTTGCAAAAATTTAAGTTTAGCACCCATTTTCCAAAAGTGTTGGTTATCGTCTTTTAATACTTGTGCGTAAGCGAAATTGTATTCGTTCCAAGTGTTCATCGAAAGATTTAAATTTTGGTCTTTTAAATTTAAATTGAACAACCTCATGTAGTCCCATTCATTACTTGCTAAACGTATAAGTTCGGGAGTTACATTATCGAGGTTAAACATGGTTCTGTTTTTAATTTGAAACCCAATAGAACGTTTGTAATTAAATGATATCATCACATTTAATACATCAATTTCTGATTGTAAAAATGCAGACCGTGTTTTTCTACCATCATCAAACTCATATATTTGAGCATTTGGGTAGTTGCTGATAGAATCGGCAGAAACAAATTTTTGCAAATCTTTGTTGTCCATCCATAATCTTGCTTTTTCGTCGTTATAGTTGAAAGAGTTAATCCAACCGTAAGGCATGTATTTAGGATTGAAATAAGCATGGTTGTTATAACCATGAATAAAAGCACCAAAAAGCACGATATCCACTTTCATTCTATTGTCAGCAATAGAAGAAGGGTTGTAATCAAGGCCTAAAACACCAGAGTAGTTGCTTTGGCGTATTCCTATATATTCTTGGGATTTTAATGAAGATAGTAATAACAATAAAATACTTGCTAAAAGTAATTTACGCATGATAATAGTAGTTTAGGTTAGTTTGTTAGTTAGGGTAAATGTATCGTTTATTTTGTTAAAAATGTAACTTGAAAAAGGCTAATGTTAGATTCTTAACTTTTATACAATTAGTTTCTTCTCCAGAAATAAGGGGTAAAGAGTATGGCAATGGTAAATAATTCCAATCTTCCCATTAACATTAAAAACGAAAGCACCCATTTACTTGAATCGGGAAGGTGTGAAAAGCTATACGAAGGACCAATGCTACCAATACCAGGTCCAACATTACCTAATGATGTTGCAACAGCACTCACTGCCTCCATAAAATCGACACCAAGAAAAGTAACGACTAACGAACCCATTACAAAAGTGGATAAGTAAAAGAATACAAAAGCCAATAAATTATAAATAATGGTGATTGGAACTCCTTGTCGATTTAAATGTACAGGAACAACAGCATTTGGGTGTAATCGACGTTTAAACTCTAAAAACCCGTTTTTAATTAATAGCACGATACGAACCAATTTCATACCACCACTTGTAGAACCAGCACTAGCTCCAGTAAACAATAATAAGAAAAACAAGAAGGTAACAAATGCTCCCCAAGTAGTAAAATCTGCACTTGCGAACCCTGTTGTGGTGATGATACTTGTTACTTGAAAAAGAGCATCTCGAAAAGTTTTTTCGAAACCCAAGTGGTGTGTTGAGTAACCATAAACGGAAGGGATAATAATTGCGGTCAATAACAATATTGTACCGAAATACCATTTAAATTCATCGTTTTCCCAAAACTTTTTGAATTTAAATTTGAAACCAAAGTATAGAAGGGTAAAATTGGTTCCTGCAATAAACATGAAAATAATGATGATGTAATCGACTATTGCAGAATTAAAATGAGCTACACTAGCTTGTTTGGTAGAGAATCCACCTGTTGACATGGTCGTAAAGGAGTGGTTGATGGCATCGAAAAAGCCCATTCCACCAGGGTACATTAACAATATGGTTTGTAAAACAGTAAAACCAACATAGATATACCATAGTCGTTTTGCAGTTTCTTTAATTCGGGGGTGTATTTTATCCTTAGTTGGACCAGGGGCTTCTGATGCGAATAACTCCATACCTCCAACGCCTAAAAGTGGTAAAATAGCAATGGTTAGTACAATAATACCCATGCCACCTATCCATTGAGTTAAGCTTCGCCAAAACAAAATTCCTTTTGGAATTTCTTCAATATTATCAAGAATTGAAGCTCCAGTAGTTGTTAAACCTGAAACGGTTTCGAAAAAGGCATTGGCAATGTTTGGTATAGCACCAGAAAATAAATACGGTAATGAGCCAAATACAGCCATAGAAAGCCAACCTAATGCAACGATAAGATATCCTTCACGTTTTTTTATTTCTGCATTTTCGTTTTTTCGAGTGGTTAACTTTAGAACTAAACCAATGGTTAATGTTATTGCTGAAGAAAAAATCAACGGATACAAACCTCCCTCATCATAGTAAACCGAAACAGGGATAGCTAAAGCCATTAAAATACCTGAAATGATGATTAATGTTCCAATTACATTGGCAACAACTTTAGTATTTATAAGGCTTTTAGACATGTTGATTAATGAAAAAATTCTTCAATATCTTCAATTTCACTGTTATGAACAAATACAACGGCTTTGTCGCCTTCTTGGAGTTGAAAACTACCAAACGGAATAAAACCTTTGTTATGTCTAACTACTCCTGCAATATTTACAGTTTTGGGGAGTTTCAAATCACGAAGTGGTTTCATGGTTATTTTTGTGTTTAATTTAACATTAAACTCTATAATTTCTCCATCCACACCATGTAAATTGGCTATGGCTTGTACCTCACCTCTTCTGATATATTTAATGATTTCGTTGGCTGCAATTATTTTTTTATTTATCAATGTATCTATACCAATGTTTTGAGAAAGATTGATATAGTCCATGTTTTCTACTCTCGCAATTGTTTTTTTAACGCCATGCGATTTAGCTACCAAGGAGGTAATAATGTTGGTTTCAGAATCGCCTGTTAATGCAATAAAGGCATCCATGTCGTCTAAATTTTCTTCTTCTAAAATAGAAACATCTCTACCATCGGCATTAATAACTAAGGTCTTTTTTAATTTATCGGCTACCGTTAATGCACGTTCTCTGTTTTCTTCGATTAGGGTTACGTTGTATTTTTTTTCAAGAAGTTCAGCAGTTAAAATACCAATTCTACTAGCACCTAAAATCATGATGTTTTTTATTTCAAAACAACTTTGGGCACAAAATGTAGTAACTTCTTTTATACCTTCGGGAGTTGCAATAAAATAAACAATGTCGTTTTGATTTAACACAGAATCGCCTTGAGCCATGTGTGTTTTACCTTTTCGCAAAAAAGCAATGGGTTTAAACGATTGGTTAGGGTTGAGGTATTTGGTATCTAATATTGATTTGTTGATTAATGGAGAATTTTCGGAAAGCGTAATACCAAAAACGGTTAGTTTGCCATTTTCAAACTCGTAATCATCAGTAAATGCCGATTGATTGATTAACCGCTTTATTTCTTTAGAGGCAAGTTCAACCGGAGATACAATGGTATCAACACCCATTTCTTTAAAGAAAACTTCTAAATCGGTAAGTTTGGTTTCGTAGTTACTTAAACGGGCAATGGTTTTTTTTGCTCCTAATTTTTTTCCAATCATACAAATTAGCATGTTGGTTTCTTCTGATGAGGTTGCTGCAATCAATAAATCGCAAGTGTTTATTTTAGTTTCTTTAAGCAGTCCCAAGCTAGTAGCATCACCTTTAACCCCAATTACGTCGATATGGCTTTGAACATAATTTAAACGTTCTTCGCTTTCATCAATAATGTACAAATCTTGAGCTTCGTTCGTTAACATTTTTGCTAAATGGAAACCTACTTCACCTGCACCTGCAATAATTATTCTCATACCAATCAGAAAATTTTTGGCAAATGTAAGAATCTATTATGTTTAAAATTAAAAAATAAACAAGCCAATATTTATACTTCAAAGTTGCTACTTTTACCTTATGACATCAACCAATGATGAAAATAATGCAATAGCAATTGCCTCAAAGTTTATAAACAACACCAATAGGCATGTTTTTTTAACTGGAAAAGCAGGTACAGGAAAGACCACTTTTTTAAAATACATCATTAAAAACACCTATAAAAATGTGGTGGTTGCTGCTCCAACTGGTATTGCTGCTATAAATGCAGGTGGAGTTACTTTGCATTCCTTGTTTTTATTGCCTTTTGGAGGATTTGTCCCCACGAACGATAATGCAGCAATTTTTTCGGATTACTTAAAAATTAACAACAGAAATACTTTGTTGAAAGAGTTGAAAATGAGTAGGGTAAAACGAAAACTGATTCAAGAAATGGAGTTGTTGATTATTGATGAGGTAAGTATGTTAAGAGCCGATTTGTTAGATGCCATCGATACCATTCTACAATCGGTGCGAAGAAACAGAACTTCGTTTGGAGGAGTGCAAGTTTTATTTATTGGAGATTTGTTGCAGCTACCACCTGTTGTAAAAGAGATGGAATGGAACATTTTAAAACAATACTACAAAAGTCCTTTTTTCTTTGATGCTCAAGCGTTAGCAAATCATCCTCCACTTTATATTGAGTTGGAAAAAATATACCGACAAACCGATCATCAGTTTATTGATGTATTAAACAATCTTAGAAACAATACCATTACTGAAAGAGATGTAGAATTATTGAACAAACATTACCAACCCGATTTTCAGCCAAAAAAGACAGAAAACTACATTAAACTAACGACTCACAACAATGTTGCTGATGCTTTAAACAGTAGTGAGTTAAATAAAATCACTAATCCATCTTATTTTTTTAAAGCGTCGGTTTGGGGCGATTTTAATGAAAATGCTTATCCATTAGAAGCTTCTTTAGAACTTAAAAAAGGTGCTCAGGTAATGTTTGTTAAAAACGACATGACAGGTGCTCAACGGTTTTTTAATGGTAAAATAGGGGTGGTTTCTGCCATAAACGATTCAGTCATTGAGGTGGAGTTTGAAGACAAAACTAAACCCATTACCGTTGACCGTTACATTTGGAAAAACATCAAATACAAAGTAAATGATGTAACCAACGAAATAGAGGAAGATGTGGTAGGCACTTTCACACAATTTCCTTTAAAATTAGCGTGGGCAATTACAGTGCATAAAAGTCAGGGGTTAACTTTCGATAAAGCCATTATTGATGTAGAAAATGCTTTTGCACCTGGTCAGGTTTATGTAGCATTATCTAGATTAACCTCACTCAATGGATTGGTGTTAAGTTCTAAAATTAATTTTAAACGATTGGCAAGTGATTCTACCGTTGCTGATTATGGAGAATCTAAACCTGACGAAAACACCTTAAACTCAATTTTGAGTAACGAATCGCAACAATTTTTAAAAACCTACATTACAACAGGGTTTGATTTTAGTTTCCTGCATCATCAATTGTTTATGCACATCAATAGTTATGGTAAAGACGAAAAACGTTCGGAAAAACAGCACCACTTTGAATGGGCAAACCAGTTGTTTAAAGAGTTGGAGCAAGCCAAAGAAGTAGCTGATAAATTTATCAATCAGGTAAAACAAATTTTTGCTCATCAAAAACCAGATTTTGATAAAGTGGTGTTAGATAGAGTAAATGCTGCAAAAACTTACTTCTTGCCCATTTTAAAAAAACACTCAACGTCTATTTTATCGAAAATTGAGGAACTAAACGAAAAGAAAAAGGTGAAAGTCTTTTTACAAGAATTGGTTGATTTAGATGGGTTGTTTTATAAACAAATTCAATCCATTCAAAAGGTAGAGGCTTTATTAAAATCATCCATTAATCAGTTAGAATTTTCGAAAGAAAACATCAGTTTAGCGGAAGAAAACAAACAGCGATTGGAAGAATTGAGTCAAACCATTAAACTAAAAAAAGAACCCAAAGCGCCCAAAGAAAAGAAAGAGAAAATAGACACCAAAAAAGTTACTTTCGATTTGTACAAAGAAGGAAAAACTATTAAAGAAATTGCTGCCGAACGTGGTTTTGCAACAACAACCATTGAGGGGCATCTGGCTCATTATGTGGGTTTAGGTTTAATTGATGTAAAGGAATTTGTTGAGGTTGAAAAAATGAAAACAATTATAGCAGCCATTAAAAAATTAGACACCAATTTATTAAGTGAAATAAAACACCATTTGGGTGAAAATTATTCTTATCCAGAAATAAAATGTACGTTAGCCTATCATCAAAATTCAAATAAAAAGGATAGTTAATGATTTATTCAAATTAACCACATAGAAACATAGGTTTACTTGTTTCTAATCACTTTTTTCTAGAAACACATTAGTTTTATCCCGATAAAATCGGGATAACTATGAGTACTCTGTTAATTGTTGTTGTTTTGTGTTTATTTGTAGTGTTAGAACTATGTGTCTATGTGGTTTTATTTTTATATTTTCTTAAGAGGTGTTATCGTTAAATAGTATCTTCGCTGTATCAAAACGGTTCATGAAAAAAATACACCTCATAATCAATTACATCAAGTACTTTTTTACTGCCCGAAATCAGCACGGCATACATTCTCCTTTTCTGTACGAGCTGTATAACAATGTTATTAAAGACCAAACACCTTTTTATGTTTTTAGTGATATTGAGTCGATAAGGGCAAAACTGTTGTTGTCGAAATTGGAGATAACAATAACCGATTTTGGAGCGGGTTCTGTAGTAAATAAATCCAATAAAAGATACATTAACGATATTGCAAAAAACTCGTTAAAAGCTCCGAAATATGCTCAATTGTTGTTTCGATTGGTGAACAGATTTAAACCAGCCAATGTGTTGGAGTTGGGCACAAGTTTAGGCGTTACCACCATGTATTTGGCAGCATCGAATTCAAAAATGAAAGTAACGACGGTAGAAGGCTGCCCGAATATTGCCAAGGTAGCTCAAATTAATTTTGATAAGTTAGGACTGAAGAACATCAATTTGGTGAACAAACCCTTCGAAGAATTTTTACCTCAGTATTTAAAATCGGTATCGACCTTAGATTTTGTCTTTTTTGATGGAAACCATACTAAAGAAGCCACGTTGAGTTATTTTAATTGGTGCTTAGATAAAATAAATCAAAACACCGTTTTTGTTTTTGATGATATCTATTGGAGTGAAGGAATGAATGAAGCTTGGAACGAGATTAAACAACACCAAAAAGTGACTACCACCGTCGATTTATTTGCCATAGGAATAGTGTTTTTTAACCCAGATTTAAGCAAAGAACATTTTGTATTGAGGTATTAGAGTAATAACCTCGCCATTCGCGAGACTTTTTTATTTATATTTGGTTGGAGATTATTTTATCTAAAGTGATCAAAAATTTTAATTTATGAAATTAATAGGTGTCATTCTTTGTCTGTTGTTAGTGATAAAATCGTTTTCACAGGAGAATGATAAATTGATTTATGAAAGAACAATTATTTTTTTTACTGATTCAATTTTAAAGGGAAATAACTTTGATAAGAAATTAAAAATATTTTTTAAAGGAGAAACATCTAAATCAATTTCATACGTACTACCATATTCAGAATGTTTTAATTTGATTGATACGTTTTTACTTTTCAAGGAAGAAGAGAAAGAACTTGAAACTGATTTTTGGAAGAAAAATGAAAAAGAAGCAATCAAAGTTAGTTTTTCTAGCAGAATTAGTGCAGGAGAGGTGAGAGGTATATTTTGTAATCGAAGAAAAAGAAATATGATTTTGTATCAATTCAGAGTAGTAGGTGATTACAAATTTATTACTATTAAGTTGTCAAATAAAGATGCAATATTAGGAGAAGATTATAGTATTTTAATGAATTCAAAAAACGAAATTATTAATTGGTGTTCTGGTGGATGGGTAAGATAACCTTTTTTGCCATCGTTTGTGGGATACAAACAAGGGCTGGTGTTTACCTTAAATAGATTCCGTGTCAAGCACGGAATGACGAAACAATAGAAATCGTCATTGCGAATGAGGAACGAATGAAGCAATCTGTTTATCGAATAGATGATTGCTTCGTACCTCGCAATGACGTAAATTCTAAAATTAGTAGAGTCATTCTGCCATCGTTTGTGTCTCACAAACGATAGTTGTTTTGTTTGTGAGACACAAACAAAGGCTTAATTTTATCCGCAATCTCAACACGATTAAAATTTCAATTTCTTTAATCTGTGTATAATAATAACCGTTTATCATAATTCGGTAATAATATTAAACTTCAACAGTTAAATTAGCTTAAAATTAAAAATTAAAAAAAAGATGAAAAAAATAGCAGTAGTAGTTTTATTCCTTATCGGAACTCAAATTGTTTCTAATGCGCAAACAGCACAAGAAGTGGTACAAAAATATATCGAGAACATTGGTGGAGAAGAAGCCTTGAGAAAAATCAAGAATGTTAAAATGACCGCCAAAGTTGATGCACAAGGAATGGTTATTCCATTAGAAATGTACAACATGACTGACGGGAAAATGATGGTGAAATTTGAATTTCAAGGTAAAGAAATGGTGCAGCAAGCGTTTGATGGAGAAACATCTTGGGGCGTAAATTTTATGACGCAAAAAGCCGAAAAAGCTGATGCTGAACAAACTGAAAACACCAAAAGAGAATCGAAAGATTTTCCTGAAGCATTTTTAGATTACGAGAAAAAAGGCTACAAAATCGAATTAATGGGAAAAGAAACCATTGAAGGAGTGGAATGTTTTAAAATCAAATTCACTAAAAAGCCATTGTTAGCTGATGGCGTTGAGGTTGAAAACGTTCAATACTACTATTTTGATACTGAAAATTATGTGCCTATTGTAATGGAAGCTGAAATTAAAAGCGGACAAATGAAAGGCTCTATCTCTCAAACGGTGTTTAGTAACTATACCGAAGTTGAAGGTGTTTATTTCCCATTTTCAATCAATTCGAGATTAAAAGATGGAGAAGGACAACCTGTAACTATCGAAAAAGTGGAAGTGAATGTTGCGATTGATGAAGCCATGTTCAAATTCCCTGAAACGAAGTAGTACTTGATGGCTTGTAAGAGTCTATCAACATATTAATTATCAAAACTAAATCAATGAAAAAATTAGCATTATCGTTTTTAATGTTGGGTACAGCCATTGTATCTAACGCTCAACAAGCCATTCCTTTAAAGGGAAAAGAACTTTTTGGAGATATTAAAGCTCGACACATTGGACCAGCTTTAATGAGTGGAAGAGTAAGTGATATTGAAGGGCATCCAAAAAATTCAAAAGTAATATACATTGGCACCGCAGGTGGTGGTGTTTGGAAGTCGAACGATGGAGGGGTGATGTTCAACTCTATTTTCGATGATTATTGCCAATCGATTGGTTGTGTAGCGGTTGACCCAAATAAACCAGATAATGTGGTTTGGGTAGGTACAGGCGAAACGTGGACAAGAAACAGTGTTTCGGTTGGTGATGGAATATACAAATCGAACGACGGTGGAAATACTTGGGCCAAAATGGGTTTAGAGAATTCGGATAGAATTTCGAGTATTCAAATCAATCCAAAAAACTCTGATGAAATATATGTAGGTGTATTGGGTGCGTTATGGGGAGATAGCGATGAAAGAGGCGTTTACAAAACCATTGATGGCGGAAAAACGTGGGAGAAGATTTTTTACATCGATAACAAAACGGGTTGTTCTGATTTGGTAATGGATCCAAACGATTCAAAAATAATGTATGCTTCTTTTTGGGAGTGTAGAAGAACTGCTTGGTCGTTTAACTCTGGTGGAGCTAATAGTGCTTTATACAAAACCATTGATGGTGGTAAAACATGGAATAAAATACACAATGGCTATCCTGCAGGTAAGTTGGGTAGAATTGCTGTGGCAATAGCTCCATCTAACAGTAAAATTGTTTATTCGGTAATTGAAACCGAAAAACCAGAGAAAAATGGGTTGTATCGTTCGGAAGATGGCGGTGCAAGTTGGAAACATTTAAATGCTGATTTTGGTCTAGTGGTTCGTCCGTTTTACTTTTCGCGTATAGTGGTAGATCCTAAAAATCCAGATGTTTTAGTTAAAGCAGGTTTGTTTGGTTCTATCAGTAAAGATGGTGGTAAAACCTTTAAAGGTTTAGGGCAAATGCACCCTGATATTCACGATATTTGGTTTGATGTAAACGATTCTGAAAAAATGTTTTCGGCTACCGATGGTGGTTTGTACCGTTCGTTAAATCAAGGAACAACCATGGAGCAAATTGAAAATTTACCCATTTGCCAGTTTTATCATATAGCAGTTGACAATCAAGAGCCGTATAATATTTATGGTGGGTTACAAGACAATGGTTCTTGGTTTGGACCATCTGCTAGTCCTGGTGGAATAGAAGCAAGAGATTGGGAAGTAATTGGAGTAGGTGATGGATTTCGAGTTTATCCTCATCCAACCGACCCAAACATTATGTATTCTGAAATGCAGGGTGCTGAAAACGTTTGGCGTTACGATGCTAAAAAGCGTCAGACCAGAACCATTCAACCATTACCAGTAGAGGGCGACCCTAAATTGCGTTTTAACTGGAATGCTGCAATGACTACAAGCCCAAATAAACCAGACCGTTTTTATGTGGGTAGTCAATTTGTTCATCGTTCTGATGACAAAGGTGATAATTGGACGAAAATTTCGCCAGATTTAACAACCAACGATAAAACAAAACAACAACAAGAAAACTCTGGTGGTTTATCGAAAGACAATTCTGGAGCAGAAAACCATTGTACTATTTTTACCATTGCTGAATCGCCATTAGATGCTCAAATAATTTGGGCGGGTACTGACGATGGTAATGTACAAGTTACTCAAGACGATGGTAAAACGTGGACGAATGTAACTCCGAACATTAATGGCTTACCAGCGAATACATGGTGTTACCACATTGAAGCAAGTAAGTTTGGAAAAGGTACAGCTTATGCTGTTTTTGATGGACATACCAAAAACGATAAAAACGCTTATGCGTTTAAAACTACCGATTTTGGTAAAACGTGGAAATCGATTGTAACTACCGATGTATATGGTTTTGCGCGTAGCTTCCAAGAAGATTTGGAAAATGAAAATTTATTGTTCTTAGGTACTGAATTTGGTTTGTATGTAACGGTTGATGGTGGTTTAAACTGGAGCAAGTTTACTAACAATATGCCTGCTACTGCGGTTCATTATTTAGAAATGCACCCAAAAACCAACGATTTAATTATGGGTACGCACGGTAGAGGAATTATCATTATTGATGACATTAGTCCACTACGACAAATTAAGCCTGAAATGTTGGATAAAGACTTGGTGTTTATGAAAAGCAAACCAACGGTAATGTTTGAAGAAAGTACTTTTGGTGGAACAAGTACTGAAACTCAATTTGTTGGTCAGAACCCTAACCGTGATGCTAAAATTGTGTACTATTTATCGAAACGCCACACCTTTGGTGCAATGACCATGAAAGTTTACGACCAAGCAAACAAAGAAATTGCTACGTTGGCTCCAGGTAAACAGAAAGGAATAAACATTGTAACATGGAATGGGGCAATGAAAGCACCAAAAATTGCTACAGGTAAAACCTTTTCGTTTGGAGGTATGACTCCTCCAAGAGCAAAAGCGGGCAAGTACAAAGTGGTTATTGAAAAAGGTAAGGAAACCTACGAAACGGAAGTGGAATTGCTCTATACTCCTAACTCTGTATTTACCTTGGAAGAAAGAGATTTGCAGTTTAAAACTACCATGGAACTGTACAAAATGACCGAAGATTTAGCCTATTTGGTGTACGAAATGGATGAGATTTTAAAACACACCGAAGCAAACAAAGACAACAAAGCCTTGGCAAAACAAGCAACTGCTTTATCGGCTAAATTAAACGAGTTAAAAAAGACTCTAGTTATAACTTCTGGCGACAATTATGTTGGTGCAGCCGAGCCACAATTGCGTGAAAAAATGGGCGATATTTACAGTAAAGTAGCGAACTATTATGGTAAACCATCAGAATCGGAATTTCAAAACATTAAATTGATAACCAATAAATTTAATAAAGCAAAAACTGACTTTGAAACCATTAAAAGCAAACTGTATATACCGTATGCAGCTGCTGCCGAAAAACAACAATTAAAACCAGTAGAACTAAAAACCTACGATGAGTTTGTAAAAAAATAAGCACCTTAAAAAGTCTCGCAGTTTGCGAGACTTTTTTATTTGGTTACTAACTGATTTAAGTTATTCTGCCATCGTTTGTGTCTCACAAACGGCATTTATTTTGTTTGTGGGACACAAACAAGGGCTGGTGTTTACCTTAAATAGATTCCGTGTCAAGCACGGAATGACGAACCAATACAAACCGTCATTGCGGAAAAATGGAGGAACGGAATTTTATCCGCAATCTCAACACCAATAAAACTAAATACTCTTCGCTTTATTCCAATACACGTCCATTTCTTCCAACGTCATTTCGTCCATTTGTTTTCCATCTTTTGCCGATTCGGTTTCTAAATACTGGAAACGTTTAATAAATTTTTTGTTGGTTTTTTCCAAGGCGTCTTCGGGGTTTATACCTAAAAAACGAGCATAATTAATCATCGAAAACAGCACGTCCCCAAATTCATCTTCAATTTTACTCGATTTTGCATCTACTTCAACTTTAAGCTCGGCAAGTTCTTCGTTTACTTTATCCCACACTTGTTCGGGGTTGTCCCAATCAAACCCAACACCACGTGCTTTGTCTTGTATACGTATTGCTTTTATCAACGCTGGCAACGATTTTGGTACACCTTCCAATACCGATTTTTTTCCTTCTTTCAGTTTTAACTTTTCCCAATTGGCTTTTACCTCTTCATCATCTTTTACGGTAACATCACCATAAATATGTGGGTGGCGGTGTATCAATTTTTCGCAAATACCATTAATCACATCAGTAATGTTAAAATCGTTGGTTTCAGAACCAATTTTGGCGTAAAAGACAATGTGCAACAAAATATCGCCCAACTCTTTTTTAATTTCGGGTAAGTCGTTATCAAAAATAGCGTCGGTCAGTTCGTAAGTTTCTTCAATGGTTAAATGCCTCAAACTTTGCATGGTTTGTTTCATGTCCCACGGACATTTTGCACGTAAATCGTCCATAATGTTTAGTAATCTTACAAATGCTTCGGCTTCTTTAGTCATATTGGTTTATTATTTTAAATTTGTTGCGTGATAAAATTACATGTTAAATATTGTTTATTCCTAGTACTTGTCTTTTTTTTAGAAAGCATTTCCGCTCAAGATACGCAGCATAAATTTGGAGCAGGAGTAAACTATCATTACGGGTTTATTTCTCCCCACAACGTGCTGGTTAACGAAATTATTCAAGGACACACTCAAATGGTTCAGCTCGATTTTTACAAGCAAACTAACGGAGAACGTTTGTGGGAACAATATTACAACTACCCAAAAATTGGGATTTCAACGGTTTTTATTAATTCGGGTAATCCCGAAAGTTTAGGCAATATTTATGGTTTGTTTCCTTTTATCGATTTTCCGTTAAATCATTGGAAAATTACGTGGGATTTAAAATTTGGGGCAGGTATTGGCTACATTCAAAAACCCTTCGATAAAGAAGAAAATTATAAAAATCTTGTGATAGGCTCGCACTTAAATGCATTGATATATGTAGATACGCATTGGGATTTACCCATCACTGAAAAATTCCACACTTCGTTGGGAGTTGCTTTAACACACTTTTCTAACGGTTCGCTAAAACGACCCAATTTGGGAATCAACATTTTTTCGTTGAACTATGGCGTAAGCTATAATTTTGGGGGTATTTCAACTATTGCGGCAAAATCGGAAGAAAACAGAGAAAAGAAACTATCACATTTAATAGTAGCAAATACTGGAGTTAAAGAAATTGACCCCATTGGTGGTAACAAATACTTGGTGTACACTACTTCTTACAATTTGCTAAAAACAATTACCAACAAAAGTTCGGTTGGGGTTGGTGCCGATTTTTTTTATAACACCTCGTTAGAACCCCTGGTTGTTCGATTACAAAATGAAAATTTGGGTAAAACTGCCAATTTACGCATTGGTATGAGCGGTATTTATGCTTTAGATATGGGAAAGCTTTCGTTGATGTTTCAAACAGGGTTTTATGGTTATAAAAACTATAAAAAGGATGGTAATGTTTATACTAGAATAGGAACAAGATACCGTTTTACTGATAAATTATTCTTTAATTTAGGCTTGAAAACACACTTTTTTGTTGCCGATTTTATTGAGTATGGTATCGGTTATCAAATTAAATAGATGATTAAAAATGTTCAAATAATAATTGTTTTGCTCTTTTTAGGAAGTGCTTTTTTATCGTGCGATAAAGAAAACAAATGTTTAAAATCGAGTGGCGATAATACCATTGAAACAAGAAGTGTAAATGTAAATTTCACGGAAGTGGAGTTAAACAATAAAATCAATTTAATTATAAAACACGATTCTACGTTCTCATTAAAAGTGGAAGCTGGAGCTAATTTATTACCATTAATTACAACCGAGGTTTCAGGTAATTTATTAACTATAAAAAGCGATAACAAATGCAGCTTTTTAAGAAGCTACAACAAGGCTATCAATGTATATTTGTCGACACCCAATTTAACAAAAATCAATTATAAAGGTCAAGGAGATGTGTTGAGTGCAAATACCTTAAGTTTTCCAAAGTTAGTAATAGAATCAAACAAAGGAACGGGAAGTTTTAATTTAGGCTTGTTTTGTGATGATTTAAAAATATTGCAGCATACCGGTCCTTCCGATTTTACTTTTGTAGGAAGTTCAAACAGTACCTATTTATATTCTAATGGTAATGGCTGGTTTCACCTCGAAAACTTCTCATCGAACAGTGTTCATGTAAATTCTACCGGAACAGGTGATATGTTAGTAAAAGCAAATAACTCGCTGTTAGTAGAATTGGCTGGAATAGGCAATGTGTACTATTACGGAAACCCTACGGTAACCATCAGTAGTCATACAGGCTCAGGAGAGATAAAGAAAAGATAGATTATTTTCCTAGCATAGCTGCTTTTAAGTCAGCATCGGCAGGTTCGCTACACAACCAAATACCAAACAAGGCTTTTTTAAAAGCTAATCCCTTTATGGTCGACGATGGTTTATTGTTTTTGTAAATTACCGTTCCTTTTCCAGGAATGTAAACAAAATCATACACATCTTCTTTGCTTATTTCGGTACTAAAAACCGATTTGAATTTATCAATTTCAGCTTTTAATTCCGCTTGTTTTCCTTTAGTAGATTTTTTAAACCCTTCATCAACTGCACTAATCATTTTTTCGGCAGTAATTAAGCCCGATACAATGTGCAATTTAATCGCCATAATCTTATCATCATTAATAATAGCGGTAGCGTTGTTTGTTGTAGTTTCAAGATACAATGCACCAACATACATGTCCATCCAATACTTTTCTCTAACACCAGCGCCGTTTAATTCTAAATTGGTTTCATTAAAATTAACTTTTACAGGAATGGTTACATCGCCAACCTTTTTTTGAGCATGAATTGATGTTATTGAAGTAATTAGAATAAATAAGAATAGTAAGTGTTTCATAATTATAGATATTAGTGTTTACTTAGTTTATTTTCTTTAGCATGGCTAATGCTTGCATTTAATTCAAAACCTATTAACAAAACTAAGGAATTAAAATACAACCATAACATGATTACCATAAGTGTGCCAATAGACCCATAAACCTTATTGTATGTGGCGAAATTGTTTACATAAAAAGCAAAACCACTTGATAACAAAATGGTTAATAAGGTTGCTAGTGTTGAACCAGCCGATATAAATCGAAATTTTTTATTTCCAAAACTTCCTATGTAGTAAATCGAAGAAATTCCAAAAAGAAATAAAGCTAAAATAATAATGAATTTACCAATGTTTAGCAGTATAATAGATATACCGTCTGTTAAAATGCCATTTGAGATTAAGTACGAAAAAGCAATTTCACTAAACACTATTAAACCTACTGCAAGTATCATTAAAATGATTAAAATAAATAATAAGATTAACGAGGTTAATCGTTGTTTAATAAAGGATAATTTTTTTTTTATATGATATGATTCTTGGAAGGCAAGAAGCATTGCATTAACTCCATCACTTGCTAAATATAGTGCAAATAGGAATCCAAATGAAAGTAAGGTATTGTGCTTTTTATTGAATAAATCATCAATGGTTTCTACACTTGTTTTATAGGCTTCTTCAGGTAGTAGTTCTTCCAAAATCAGTAACAATTCGTGATAAAAATCTTGTATCGGTATATAGGGTAGTAACGATAATAAAAAGATAACAGCTGGAAACAAAGCTAAAAAGAAACGAAATGCTAAGGATGATGCTCTAGTGGTTAATGAGCTTTGTTGTAGCCCTTTGATAAGAAACACGATAACATCAAAAAGAGGCATACCATCAAAACCCGGTATAATTATCCTTTTCGACAGGTTTATTGGGTTCTGTATAAAGCTTGAGGCAATTATTTTTGCAGTAAATTTATTCACAGGTTAAATAGCTTTTAAACTTAAATCTAAACTATTAATTTGATGAGTTAATGCACCTACAGAGATATAGTCAACTCCGCATTTTGCATAATCTCTTATGGTCTTTTCGGTAATGCCACCTGAAGCCTCGGTCTCATATTTTCCACCAATCAATTGAACTGCTTTTCTCATATCATCAAACGAAAAATTGTCAAGCATAATTCGGTGTACTTTGCCCACTTTTAAAATCTCATCAAGTTCGTTTAAATCTCTAGCCTCAATCTCAATTTTTAGGGTTTTGTTGTTGTTTTTGAGGTAGTCAACCACTTTGTTTATAGCATTTTCAATACCTCCAGCATAATCAATGTGGTTGTCTTTTATCATTATCATATCATATAATCCCATTCTATGATTAACTCCTCCACCAAGTTGAACTGCCCATTTTTCAATAATTCTATTGCCTGGAGTAGTTTTTCTAGTGTCTAAAATTTTTGTCGGTAAATCGCTAATAAGTTGAACGTATGAGTTAGTTTTTGTGGCTATTCCGCTCATGCGTTGCATAAAGTTTAAAGCTAATCTTTCAGCTTTTAAAATCGATTGACTGCTTCCTTCAACATAAAAAGCAACATCGTTGTTTTTTACAAAGTCACCGTCATTGATCACTTGAGTAAAAACTAATGAGGAATCTATTTTATCAAAAACCAATTTGGCAAGTTCAATACCAGCTATAATCCCTTCTTCTTTTATCAAAAGACGAGCTTCGCCATGTGCTTTTGAAGGAATACAGGCTAATGAAGTATGATCGCCATCTCCAATATCTTCACTAATTGCTAAATCGATAAGTTGATTTACAAGAACTTGGTGATTATTCATCGGTTTCAATACGTAATTCTAATATAGTAGTAACTGTTCCTGTTTCTTTATAAAGGATGTAAACACGATAGTTTGCTTTGGCGGTAGTTAATGTTCCAATGGAATAATGGGTGTTGTTTTTAGAATCACCACTATGCATTATTTTAAAATTGGATGGCTGATTTTTAATAAAGAAATTTTTAAGAATTAGTTCTGATTGAGTTTTGCTAAATGCACCCTCGTTACCTGGTATACTTAAATCGATAGATGTTTCAAAATAACGACTTAGTTCTGTTGCATTACCCATTTTTAAAGCATTGATTATGCTTGTAGAAAGAGGTAGGGCAAATAGTCCAGTACTTAAAAAAACCAATAAAACAATAAATATTTTTTTCATTACAAAATTAAATTTACTCGTTTTCAGCAATAATCAAGCCATTTTTGAATATGAATTTTTAATTAAAATGGTCGTTCAAAAGTAATAAATTTTATCTTAGCAAAATGAAGATTAAATTAATAGCGATAGGTAAAACGGATGAAAAATATTTACAGGAAGGAATAAGTAAATATTTAGATAGATTAAAACATTATGTATCGTTTGAAATAGTGATTATTAACGATGTAAAAGTTGGATCTAAACAAAATGTAGCAACACAGAAAGAACAAGAGGGGAAGTTGTTGCTAAATAATATTGGGGCTAACGAATATGTTGTGTTGTTGGATGAAAATGGAAAAAACCCCAATTCAGTTGATTTTTCACAGTTTATTCAAAAACGATTAAATGCAGCAACTGATGTTGTCTTTGTTATTGGCGGACCTTTTGGCTTCTCAAAAGCTATTTATGATAGGGCTAATGATAAAATATCACTTTCAAAAATGACTTTTTCCCATCAAATGATTCGCTTGTTTTTTGTTGAACAATTGTATCGGTCATTTACCATTTTAAAAGGAGAGAAGTATCATCATCAATAATTAGGATTCCAATAGTTGTTTATTTTGCATCTATTTTTATTGTTAAGAAAAATTAATTTTATTCCTATATTTTTAGGAATTTAACATAAAACTAAACTTAAAACTACTTAAAAAATGAGAAAGATAACCATCTTTTTTGCTGCGATGCTTATTGCATCTTTTGCTATTGGACAAAATTTATCGCAACATCAACAGTTGCCAAATTATCCACAACTATCAGTTTCAAAGCCAACTAATGGTGTGTCTTCATCTGTGGACTTTGAACAGCTTGCTAGAGATTTAGAGGCTGCTGCAACTAAAACACCTGATGGACAAATAAGGTGTTTTACAACAGAGAATATGGAAATGCTAAATCAAAAGTACAATGGTGCTTTTGATGTGCAACAGTTTGAGGATTGGATAACTCCAAAAATACAAGAGTATAATGATAGAGTTTTAAACGGTTTAGCAACGCAAAAAGTGGTTGTTACCATTCCCGTAATTATGCATATTATACATAATTCAACTGAAGCTGTTGGTACAGGTAGAAATATTTCTCAAGCTCAAGCAACTTCTCAAATTACCATATTAAATAACGATTTTAGAAAATTAAATGCCGATACAACATTAATACCAGCAGCATTTAAACCTTTAGCTGCAGATTTAGAAATCAATTTTGTTCCAGCGTTACGTTACGCATCCAATCATGCTTTAGCTGGTCAAACCTTAGCAGAGCCTGGTATTGAGAGAATATCAGCAGCAACCATCTCTGGATTGGGAAATACTACTACAGGGTACACTACAGGAACAACAGGACAAATTGAAACACTTATTAAACCAAACACTTATTGGAATAGAACGGAAGTAATGAATATTTGGGTTTGTCAAATTGGTGGTGGAGTATTAGGTTACGCTCAATTTCCTACTGGTTCAGGTTTGGCTGGCTTAACTGGAGGTGCAACTGGAGCAAATACAGACGGATTAGTTTTAACTTATACTGCTACAGGTACTGGAGGTGTTGCTGCCGCACCTTATAATAAAGGTAGAACTGCCACTCACGAAATTGGACACTGGTTGGGTTTAAGACACATATGGGGAGATGAAGCAGCTTGTGCTGCTGATGATTTTGTAACTGATACGCCACAACAAAAAGATAAAAATTTTGGATGTCCAACTTACCCACAAACCACTGGTACTGGTGGCAGATGTAGTACAGGAGACCCAAGTTCTATGTATATGAATTATATGGACTATACCGATGATGCTTGTATGATGATGTTTACTCAAGGTCAAAAAGCTAGAGTGGTTACTGTTTTGGCAAACTCTCCTGGTAGAGTTGAATTACCTACTTCGACATTAGGTAGCCCTTTAGCAACAACAGCGCAATTTTCGGGAACACCATTATCAATACCTGTTGGTAACTCGGTTACATTTACTGATCAATCCATTTCTCCAAATACCATTACAACTTGGAATTGGACATTTACTGGCGGAACTCCGTCTTCATTTGTAGGGCAAACACCTCCACCAATAACTTATTCTGCTGCTGGTAATTATACTGTATCTTTAACTGTAACAGATAATTTATCAGGCACAGATGTTGAAACTAAAACTAATTATATCAATGTGTTCACAGCGGGTGTATGTGATACCTTGAACTATCCTCCAAGTGGAACAATTGTAGCTTATACTACAGGCGCAGGATTGGGATATGTAATTGGAAGTAATCAATATTTAGATAAAGCCAAAGCAGAATATATCTCAAGCGCTGCTCATGCACCATACACACATGTTACAGGGGGGAGATTTGCTGTAAGAAGTGCAAGAGATGGAGGAAATGGTGCGACAGTTACTTTTAATGTATGGGATGCAACTGGTGCAGGAGGATCACCTGGAACAGTATTAGGGTCTGTAACAGTACCTTTAGCTTCTTTAAATACGAACCCAACAGGTTATGAAAATAATATTCAACAAATAATGTTCCCTACAGCTATCAATGTTGGAACTGCTCCTTACTATTTTGGGTTTGTAATGAATAATTTTAAAACTACAAATCCTGCTTCAACCAAGGATACATTAGGGTTATTCTCTAATACAAGTGGAGATTCAAATCCTGGTACTGCATGGGAGCAACAATCAGATAACTTATGGTATGATGTATCATCTGCATGGGGAGGGTTAAATATTACATCTTATTTATCTCCAATTATGTCTCAAAACGCTCCTGGTCCTGTTTTAACAACTAATACAACTTCAATTTGTCCAGGTGGATCAGTGAATTTTAATGCTTCAACATCAACAAATACTTTGGGTTATAATTGGATGTTTAACGGTGGTGCACCAGGTACATCAACTAGTGCTACTCAAACTGTTTCTTATGCAGCAGCAGGTTCACAAAAAGCTTATTTAACATTAACAGGAAATTGTGGGGCAGTATCTAAAGATAGCGTTACCATAACTATAAATTCAAATAATACTGTAAGTGCTGCATCAAGTTCACCAACAGTTTGTATCAATACAGCAATTACAAATATTACACATACAACAACAGGAGGAACAGGGATTGGTGTAGCAACTGGTTTACCAACTGGAGTAACAGCAAACTGGGCAGGAAATACGATAACAATAAGTGGAACACCAACAGCAAGTGGAACTTTTAATTATACTATTCCATTGACTGGAGGTTGCGGTACTTTTAATGCTACGGGAACTATAACCGTTACACCGAATAAAACAGTGGGTGGAGCATCAAGTACACCAACAGTATGTGTAAATACTGCTATTACAAACATTACTCATGCTACTACTGGAGCAACAGGAATAGGAGCAGCAACGGGTTTACCAGCAGGAGTAACAGCAAACTGGGCAGGAAATACGATAACAATAAGTGGAACACCAACAGCAAGTGGAACTTTTAATTATACTATTCCTTTAACTGGTGGTTGTGGAACAGCAAGTGCAACAGGGACAATAACTGTTACGTCATCAAATACCGTAAGTGCTGCATCAAGTTCCCCGTCTGTATGTATAAATACCGCAATAACAGCTGTAACCCATACTACAACAGGAGCCACAGGAATCGGAGTTGCT
Source organism: Flavobacteriales bacterium (assembly GCA_020635795.1). Lineage (NCBI taxonomy): Bacteria > Pseudomonadati > Bacteroidota > Flavobacteriia > Flavobacteriales > Flavobacteriales bacterium. The sequence goes on along the minus strand of JACJZD010000001.1, from coordinate 1,689,879 downwards.
ACTGGTTTGCCAGCAGGAGTAACGGCTAGTTATTCAGCAGGTACTATTACTATAAGTGGAACACCAACAGCAAGTGGTACTTTTAATTATACTATTCCATTGACTGGAGGTTGTGGAGCATCTGTTAGTGCAACAGGAACTATAACTGTTACATCATCAAATACTGTAAGTGCCGCGTCAAGTACACCAACGGTATGTATCAGTTCGGCAATGACAAGTGTTACCCACTCAACAACTGGAGCAACAGGAATCGGGGTTGCTACTGGTTTACCAGCAGGAGTAAGTGCAAGTTGGGCAGCTAACACAATTACGATAAGCGGTACACCAACTGCAAGTGGTACATTTAATTATACCATTCCATTGACTGGAGGTTGTGGTGCATCAGTTAGTGCAACAGGAACAATAACTGTAAATCCAAGTGTTACACCTACATTTACGCCTGTGGGTGCATATTGTTCAGGCTCAACTATACCTGCATTACCAACCACTTCAACCAATGGGGTGTCAGGAACATGGAGCCCAGCAATAAACAATACAGCAACGACTACTTACACATTTACACCAACTGCAGGACAGTGTGCGAATACTGCTACCATGGTAATAACAATTACGCCAGCAACAGTACCAACATTTAGTGCTGTGGGGGCATATTGTTCGGGAGCAACTATTGCTGCATTACCTACAACATCAACTAATGGTGTAACAGGAACATGGAGTCCAGCAATAAACAATACAGCCACGACAACGTATACATTTACACCAACCGCAGGACAGTGTGCTACAACAACGACAATGACCATTACGATTACACCAAACGTAACGCCAACGTTTACAGCGGTAACACCAAAATGTTCGGGTTCGACAATAGCCGCATTACCAACAACATCAAATAATGGAGTAACAGGAACATGGAGTCCAGCAATAAACAATACAGCCACGACGACGTATACATTTACACCAACTGCAGGACAATGTGCGACAACAACGACAATGACTATTACGATTGTTGGTGTTATGAATACACAAGAAACGGTTTCGGTTTGTAATTTTGGAAGCTATATTTTCCCTGATGGAACCACTCAAACAAATATTACTAGTCAAGTTGTGTATAATAGTACATTAACCTCTTCTGGCGGGTGTGATAGTATTGTAGAAACAACTGTTAATGTTCAAGTTTGTACTGGAATTGAAAAAAATGACTCTGATGGAATCAAAATTTTCCCAAATCCAGTTAACAAATTGTTAACGGTTCAAACATTTAATTCAACTGTTTCTGAAATAAAAATGATAAATATTTTAGGAGAATTAATGGTTAATGTAAATGTTAATAATTCTAATACCGCTACAATCAATGTAGACGGATTTTCGAAAGGAATCTATTTTATCCAGTTATTAAATAACGAAGGTGATGTGGTTCTTACTAGAAAAGTGGTGGTAAACTAAAATTGATTTATAACAATAATAGAAAAAAGCCGAAAATAAAATCTTCGGCTTTTTTTTATGGATTAGATTTATACTCTTTAAAGCAATCTTGTATTTCTTTAATTATTTCATAATCATTCGATTTTGAAATAAATCCATCGGAAAAATCACAATAAATCATAAACTTTTCTACTTCCAATTTATCAGTTAAGCCAGTTGCATTGGTAACAACCAAATTGTTAAATTTAGTAGATAAGAACGCTTTAAATCGATCTCTAGCTAACAATTCTTCATAACGTATTTTGCTTCTTCCTTGTTTGCTTAAATAGTCATATAATTTCGAAATACCACCTTCTATTATAATTCCAAAACCATTATTTCCTCGATATAAAAACAAATCGTTATCGAACATAAAAATATGAGGGTTTATTTGTTGTGTTGTATCTGGTATAAATAAATTAATAAAGGCTTCTTTAAACTCCTCGTAATCTTTATAAGGTATCACTGTATATTCATCTAGTTCATAATTTTTTGGTTTGAGATAAATATTGCTAGCAATATACTTAGCCTGTATAAATAATGTTTCATACCCTATGATTGAAAACCTTAATGTGTCGGTTGAGTTTACAGTAAAGCTAAATTGACCATTATAATCACTTATAACACCATGATTCGTTGTTAGATTTATGATGTGAACAAAACCAACAGAAGTTGAGTCTTTCTCAGTTAATATTTTGGAACTGATTTCAATTTTATCGAATTGAGCAAAAGCAAGTTGAGTTGTTAAACAAAACAAAATAAATAAATTCGCTTTTTTATTGTAAATCACCTTTCAAAAGTATCTATTATTAATTTTTCTAAACGTTAAAAAAATATAAATGTTTTTGAATGAAAACTGTTTATATAGTTGAGTTGACGACTATCTTTCCGTAATTTTGATTATCTATTGAGAGAAAAGTTGATAAGAGTAGTTGCTATATTGTTAATGTTTAGTTCTTGTGTTTACAACTCACAAGAGCCTTTACCTTTACCAAAATCAGGATCATCAACCCAAGATACTGTTGTTACTACTTCAATTACTTATACCAACTTTGTTAAAAAGCTGATGGATGATAATTGTGCTGCCTGTCATTCTGCTTCTGGTATAGGTATTTCACCTTTTTTAACCAACTACAATGAAGTGAAACAACAAGGCTTGAACGGAAGGATTAAAGCAAGAGTTATTGATGAAAATCCTACAAGAATGCCAATTGCCGCTAGTCTGTCTCAACCAGTTAAAGATACGCTGCAAATGTGGCTTAACGGTGGTATGCCTGAATAAGAGATTAAACATCAATGCTAAAAGCACCTTGTTTTAGAATTGACCAATAAACCACGTTTAATTGTTCGGCTTCATTTACCAATTTAGTATTGGTGTAATTTGAATTAGAAGAATCAATAATTAAAAACTTAAAATTGACCATTGTATTAATTTGGTTTAAAGTTAATCTACAGTTTTTTGTCCAAATCAAATAATCTACTTGTATTTTATTAGTCGGTCTAAAGGGTATAATGTTGTTGTCAACTATAGCCACTTGCTTGTTGTAAAATTGAAAGTAATTGTTTTTTGTAAAAAGGTTTTTATTGTCAATTTTATAGATGTTGGATAGCAAATGTGTTTTCTTTAATTGCTCAATATTTACAATTTTCTCCGTTTCCACACCTTTGTCTATCCAATTGTTTTGCACATGAAACATTAATTTGTTTTTGGTTTTGTGAAGTTTTTCATCCGTCACCAAAATATTGTCATCACCATCAATAAAATTAATGGCAGTATGTTTCGGGATATTATAAACAATAAATTTTCGTTGATTTAATAAATGGTATTTGTCGTAAGCTGTTAATGAAAGTAGTCCGATTGTTAAGAAGCTAAACATCAAAAAATAATAAAATTTACGATAAGCAATTAGCAATATAATGGATGTAATAATGAGGTAAATTAAAATGGTATCTGTAATGGTAAATTTAATTTGGTTGGTAACCGAAAAAGGTAGTTTATCGATAGTTGTTACCGACCAATTGAGTGAAAATACCACCCATTTTAAACCCAATCCTAAATAAATAGCAACTTGAGGAATAAAGCTGAAAGCTAAAGTAGTTAAGCCTAGAACTAAAATAAACAAGGCTAAAGGAATCACAATTAAATTGGAAAGCAAAAAGTAATTTGGGAATTGATGAAAATAATACAAACCCAATGGAAAAGTGGCAATTTGAGCAGCTATTGAAACTGTAATTAAACCCCAAATATATTTGGCAAGCCAATTTTTAGGTTCGTAAAAAGAATCAAACCAAGGTTGTATTAAAACAATTCCAGCAACTGCTGTGTATGATAATTGAAAACCCACATCAAAAATTAAAAATGGGTCGTAAACCAATAAACACAAAGCAGAAAGTGAAAGTGTATTAAAAAAATTCGAGTTACGATTAAACGCTTTGCCAACAATAACAAAACTAAACATAGAGGCTGACCTTAAAACTGATGGGGATAAACCTGTAATTAACGCATAAAACCATAATATGAGAACTAACAAAAGCCCTTTTATTAATGAACCGTATTTGATTTTATCTAAGAAGTTAAGCAACACGTTAAAAATCATAAATACGATGCCAACATGTAAGCCTGAAACTGCTAAAACATGCATAGCTCCAGCACTAGAATAAGCACTTTTTAATTGTGCTTCAATGTTGTTTTTATAACCTAAAATTAATGCTGAAGCAACTCCAAGTTCATTGTTGGTTAATCCAAATTTTTGCAAATTTGCAATTAATTGCTGCCTTAATTTATCAGCATAAACAAACATATCGAAGGTTTCGTGTTGGTTGATTAGTGTCCAATTGTTAGTTTTTAAAAAGGCTTGTTGTTTAATTAAGTGAAACGATAAATATTTTTTGTAATCGAACTCTAGTGGGTTTTTTGGTTCAGGTACATCTTTAAAATCGGGTTGAAAAGAGATTAAATCGCCCACTTGTAAACTTTCGGCTAAGCTATCTTTTTCAATAAACAAAATGGTTTTGCCCTCAATGCTAGTCCAATTTTCATTGGTTTTTGCCCCTTTAACTTCTAGCACACATTTAACTATTTTATCCTTTTTTGCAGGTGGTTCTGCAATTTCGCCAATTACAAGTTGATTATTTAGGTTTGTTAATGTTGGTTGATTGGTAGTTTTTAATTGAGTTATAACAATGCCTAATAAGAAAAATAAGCTATAAATATGAACCCCGAAAAGCCAACGTAATTTATAGTTCGAATTAATCTTTTTTATCGTAGTCAAAACCAAATAGCTGACAAAGAAAAGTGCGAACAAATACAATGCAACATCTTGTCGAAAGGAAAAGTAAACGGCACAAATTATTCCAACAATAAAAGGAATTAATAATCGCAATAATGGAAGTTGATTCAACCGATTCATGGTTCGGCTAATTTATTGTATTTTTGAATAAATAAAACAATTTCAATGCGAGTTTTTCTTATCCTTTTATACTTTATTCCGTTTTTACTTTTTGCACAAACTACGCAAGAAAAAATTGACAAACTCGAAAAAGAGTTGGAGTTGGTTGGCGAAAAAAATGCCCAATTAGTTGAACAACTCAATGAACTAAAACTCGAAAAAATTCGAGAAGATTTAGCCAAGATTGGTGTTCCAGAAACAAGTCCTGACGAAGAAATTATTTGCCACTCTGCCATGTGTTTGGTTTATGCCGAAAAACACGAACAAGCCAAATGGGTCGCTCACATTATTTTGCCTGACATTGTTAATGGAACTGAAAGTAGGTCGAATAATTTTAGACCAGACCCATTAATCAAAACGGGTAGTACTAATGATGAAGATTTCTTTTTAAAAACCAAACAAGCCAACGGAAAATACAAATACGACGGTTATGGTTACGATAGAGGTCATTTAGCACCTTCGGCAGATTTTAAATGGTCGAAAAAAGCTTTGTCTGAATCGTTTTATTATTCCAACATGTCGCCACAAGAACCACAGTTTAATAGGGGTAAATGGGCAGATTTAGAAGGGATGTTTAGAGAGTATATTGTCAGTAATCCAGATGTTCAGCTTTACATGGTTACTGGTCCTGTTTTGTATGATACGCTACCCAAAGTTGAACGTAGCCCGAATAAAGTTAGCTTGCCAGAGTTTTATTACAAAGTAGCAGTGGATTTAACCAACAATAGAGCTATTGGTTTTGTTATGCCCAACAAAAAATTAGAATACCCCATTTCTTCTTATGCAGTTTCTATCAATGAAATAGAAAAAGTAACGGGTATTAATTTTTATTATCAACTAAACGATTCAATAGAAGAGTTTTTAGAAGATCAAAAAATTATTACGGATTGGTTGCCCGAAAAACAAAAAAACGATGTAAAACCTTTATCACAGGCCACTTTGCCTCCTGGAGTTTTTAATACTGTTGTTGCTAAAAACCATATGAAATCAGGTAAAGCTATAACAGTACAAGGTACAGTAGTAAATTCTAGAAAAACCAAAGGAGGACACTTGTTTTTTAATTTAGATAAAAGCTACCCCAATCAAATTTTTACTGTAGTAATTTGGGCAAAAGACATCCCTAACTTTAGTTACGACCCTTTAACTGAATTTGATGGACAAGAAATAAAAGTAAAAGGAAAAGTGACCGATTTTGATGGTATACCTACCATGATAATTGAAAAAGAAAATGTGGTAGAAGTACATCAGGAAGGAAAAATGATAATGATTATTGAGTAATCTAAAAATCTTCCTTAAAAAAATCCAAAGCTTGTAAATCAATCATGTGTACATCTTTGTAGTAAAAATGTAAAATTTCGGCATACGAGTAGCCTAGCTTTGCCATACGCATAGCACCTTCTTGGCATAATCCAACGCCATGCCCGTAGCCTTTACCTTGTAAAATAATTTCGTTGTCGGTGGCTACCACATCAAACAAAGCCGATTTTAAATTCCAGTCTTTTCGTAAATCAACAAACGGTATTTTAATGTTTTGGTTTTCAAAATGCTGTTCGCGTCGGCATTGAAAATAATCTAAACCACATTCTTGGTAAAGCTCTTCTTTTGGGTGGTTGTGTTTATCGGTAAGGTAGTTTATCCAATCGGTTTTAGGTATCTTTTTTGTCCAAATGGCATTGTTCTCTTTTCTACAAAAGGTATCGGTTACCGAACGTAAATAATACACGCTTTGTCGCCAAACATCTTCCGAGTTAGCAGTTTGTCCGCCACAATTGGAGTAGAATGTAGCGGTAATTAAATTAATGTCGCTATCTACAATTACTATGTTTTTAGTTGCAATGGCAGCTTCCTTTATAATTATCGATTTTGGTTGTCCATTATAAGCTTGGCAATGCACTTGGTCGCACAAACTAAACCCTTCGGGCTGGTGTCTGTCAATGTTTTTTAATGCATAGGTTCTGCAAATAATGGCTTGTAGTTTAAAGTATTCTGCAGGCGGACTTCTTCCTACTTCCGACTCAACCACGCCACCAACATAATTGTCAATATCAACATTATTAATTAAGGTAAGTTGGTTGTAATAATTATTGATACTCACCAATAAATTATCTTCATAAAAAGTGATTTTACCCTCAGGTTTGTTTGTTTTAATTTTAAACGAATTTCTCCAAGACGTACCAATAAACTTAACCTTTTTAAAGCTACCTAAATCCTTGTCTAAGGTTTTTAAAGTTATATTGTTATTAGAGTAGGAGAGTTGTACAATATCTTCAATTGATATTTCTAAAAGTTTGCCGTTTTCGGTGTAAATGTTGTAGCTACCAACTTGAGGTGAAAAAATAAAAGAGGTAACTTTTTTATTGGCTAAAACACCAATGTTTAACACTTCTGCTTTGGCTAAAACAGAAGAAAATGCAATAATGAAAAAAAGTAGTATCCTAGATAATTTCACAACACAAAAATAGGGTTCTTAGCTTGGGGTTTATTGACTAATAAAAACACTTATTCACAAGTGGCGTTTAATTACGTTTAACCGAATTAAATGTTTTTATACCAATCAATTCATCGTAAAAGAGTGTTGGGTTTCGGTAATAAACTAAAATGGAATAGTCATTTTCGGTTTCAAAAAACGACCCTTCATAAGTAGTTAAATCACCTTTATTTTTAGCTCCATCTTTTACCACGCAATACATGTAGTTGTAATACCCTTGTTTCAATAAAACCACTTGCTCGTAGGTGTTGTTAAGAGTATCATAACTCATTTTAAACTCTTCTTTAAATTTCCAGTCAGTTAATTTTCCAAAAATGTAAACAGTTCCGTCTTTTAATTGAGGGTATTGTTTTAACGAAAAATGAACTTTAACATAGTTAGCTTCAATGTCAGAATCTGTAATGCTTTCATCACGTTTTATTAAAAAATTACCGTTCAAATCTGGCGAGGAGAGATAGCGTTTGTATGCTCGGCTTTCGTCATCAACCAAATAAATGTGAACACGTTTGTCTTTTTGTTCATACTGCATACGCTTAACATTAATGCTTTGAAACATTAATGATTTCATGTCAAAATTTCTAAATTCGTTTGAGCCATCAAAAACATTTTCTTCTTCATAATTGTAATCGAGCAACGAGCCATTCACATATCGAGGTTTTAACCCTGTTATGGCATTATCCCAACGGTAGTTTTGCATCAACACCACTTTTACTTGTTCGTAAGGGTTTTGTATTTGTACATTTTTATGGTCTATTTTAAAATCTATTTCTTGTCTAGAAAAACGCTCCATTACATTGGTCGCTTCTTTAACAGCATGAGTTATTTCAACCTTATTTTCTGCAACCATAAAACGTTTGGTAATAATAACTTTTTCGGTATCATAGCCATCATAAACCTTTAAAATATAATTGCCTGATATAATTGGACTAATAAACTCGTTGGGGAGTTCGATGCTATAATGAATAAATTGATTGTCGGTATTTAACGAATATTTATAGTTTTTAATGTCATCTTCGTAGTTGTAGGCTAAATATTGGTTTTGTCTAAGGTCAGATTTTTCCCAATTGGCGTTGCAATGAATAATGGTGTAGTGATAGTATTTTAATTCAAGACCAAAATCATCAAAAGAAATCTTTAGTTTGTTAGGGTCGCCCAAGGTAATAATGGGATAACTCATAATGTTAGAAGTGTTGTAAAACTGAACAGATTTAATGTTTTTATTGTAAGTATAATCGTCATTTCTTACAAAATTCTTTTGAGTATACTCGTCTAACGTATCATTTGGTTGAACTTTATTAGTAGATAAAGGATTTTTTCCATACGAAGAAATGGAGAATCCGATAATGAAAACTAGAATGTTGATTTTTTTCAATGCTATAATTTATTTGTTTATCAGTAAAATAACCTGATTGAACGATGATTAAAACTTCCCTATCAAAATTGTGATATTTTTCTTTAAAAATACTTGATTTGGTGATTCAAATTTATAAATTTGTTGCCAGATTTTATAAATACTGACACATGTCAAAAGAAATAAAAATTCGTAAAGGTGCAAACATCAAACTAAAAGGTGCTGCCGAAAAGCTTTACACAAACCCTGCCAATGTTTCTGAAATTGTATTAAAACCAGGTGATTTTCCAACATTAATACCAAAACTTATTGCCAAAGTTGGCGATAAAGTTAAAGCTGGAACACCATTGTTTTTTGATAAAGAAAACGATAAAATCAAGTTTACTTCGCCAATTAGTGGTGAAGTTACCGAAATTAACAGAGCAGAAAAAAGAAGAATTGTTGAAATTAAGGTGAAAGCTGATGGTCAGAATTCGTTCGAATCGTTTAAACAAGCTGACCCAAGTTCATTATCAAAAGAAGAAGTTTTAGAAAATCTATTGAAAAGTGGTGTTTGGCCTTTAATTCGTCAACGACCTTACGATGTTATAGCTAACCCTAACGACAAACCAAAAGCGATTCATATCACGGCTCTAGATACTGCGCCGTTGGCTCCAGATTATGGTTTTATTGTTCACGGACAAGCTGAAATATTTCAATTAGGATTAAATGCTTTGGCTAAATTAACTGAAGGTAAAGTTCATTTAAATGTAAATGGAAACGATAACCCTGATGAAGTATTTACCAATGCAAAAAATGTTCAAATCAATAGAGTATCAGGTCCACATCCAGCAGGTAATGTTGGAATTCAGGCACACCATATCGACCCAGTAAACAAAGGAGAAGTAATTTGGACATTAAGAGCCTTAGATGTTTTAACTATAGGTAGATTATTTAAAGAGGGTAAATACGATGCGTCTAGAACTGTTGCATTTGTTGGCTCAAAAGTAAAATCTCCAAAATATGTTAGAACTGTTTTAGGGGCAAATATATCAGACATTATTAATGGTAATGTTGAAGAGGGCGGAAGATACATTAGTGGAAATCCTTTAACAGGAACTCAAATTAGTGAAAATGGTCATTTAGGTTATTACGATTATCAATTATCCGTAATTCCAGAAGGTGGAAACAATCAATTTTTTGGTTGGATAGCTCCAGGTTTTGATAAATTCAGTTTATCAAGAACATTCTTCTCGTGGTTAACACCAAATAAAGAATATGACTTAAACACCAATATGAATGGTGAGGAAAGAGCTTTTGTGATGACTGGTGAATATGAAAAGGTTTTTCCAATGGACATTTACCCAGTGTATTTGTTAAAAGCAATGATTACAGAAGATATTGACAACATGGAAAAATTAGGAGTTTACGAAGTAGCTCCAGAAGATTTTGCTTTGTGTGAGTACGGTTGTACATCAAAAATAGAAACACAAAAGGTAGTAAGAGAAGCTTTAAATTTGGTTAAAAAAGAATGTAGTTAATAGTTGCAAAAACTAGAAACAAGCAACCAAAAACAAGAAATAAGAAACAAGAAACTAAAAAATGGAAGCATTAGAAAAATTCATGCAAAAAATCAAACCTAAAGCTGATGGGAAATTTCCTATAGCTCATACGGTTTGGGATGGAATGTACACGTTTTTGTTCGTTCCTGGACATACAAGTCACAACGGTACTCACATTAAAGATGGTATAGATTTAAAAAGAACCATGATTATGGTTGTTTTGGCGTTAGTTCCAGCTTTATTATTTGGTATATACAATGTTGGACATCAACATTTTTTAGCTCTTGGCGAAGTGGCTTTAGGGGATAATGTTTGTTCCATGTTTTGGGATAAATTTATCTACGGAGCTATTCAGGTGTTGCCAATAGTAATAGTTTCGTATGCAGCAGGTTTAGGAGTTGAATTTATTTTTGCAGCGGTTAAAAAACATGCAATTCATGAAGGGTTTTTGGTGTCGGGAATGTTAATTCCGTTGATTATGCCAGTTGATGTGCCATTGTGGATGGTTGCAGTTGCTACTATTTTTGCTGTAGTTATTGGTAAAGAAGTATTTGGTGGAACAGGTATGAACGTGGTGAACGTGGCTTTAGTAGCTAGAGCTTTTTTATTCTTTGCTTATCCAACAAAAATGTCGGGAGACCAAGTTTGGGTGAGTTTAGGTGATGGAAAAGCTGTTGATGGTTTTTCTGGAGCTACACCTCTTGGTAATGCAGTTCAAGGTGGAGTAGAAGCTATACCAAGTATGATGGAATCTATTATTGGCTTTATACCAGGTTCTATTGGCGAAACGTCTGTAATTGCAATTGGTTTAGGTGCATTAATATTAGTGATTACAGGTATAGGAAGTTTAAGAATAATGTTGTCGATGTGTGTTGGTGGTCTTTTAACAGGGTTAGCATTTAATGCATTAGGTACATCAGTTTATTCACAAGTACCAGCTTTACATCACTTAATGTTAGGTGGTTTTGCTTTTGGTGCTGTTTTTATGGCTACCGACCCAGTTACTGCTTCTCAGACCAATATTGGTAAAATTGTTTATGGATTGTTTATAGGTATGATGGCAATTTTAATAAGAGTTGCTAATCCAGCTTACCCTGAAGGTGTAATGTTGGCTATACTTTTAGGTAATGTGTTTGCTCCATTAATTGATAACATGGTGGTTTCAGCAAATATTAAGAAAAGATTAAAAAGAATAAAAACAGCATAATTATGGCTATTAACAGAGAAAGTAACGGATATACAATAACTTTTGCCATTATAATGGTAGTAATTGTTGGTGGTTTATTGGCTTTTATTTCAATGAGCTTAAAACCAGTTCAGCAAGCCAATGTTGATAATGAGAAGATGCAAAACATTCTTCAAGCTATTGGTATTGATGAAACAAAAGGTATTTCAAGGGATGAAGCAGGGAAAGCATTTCCTAATTTTATTACAAGAAGATTAACCATTAATTACAATGGTGAAATTTTAAGTGATAAGTCGGTGAATGACCCCATTGACCCAAAAGATAAATTAGATGCTTTTAACATTGATTTAAGAAAAGAGTATTCTAAATTTATTAAACCAATAATGAACAAAACAAAAGGAAATGCTGATTTGTTGGTTGAAGAATTAAAAAAATCTCAAGATATCCATTTCCCAATTTTTGTTTGCGAACACAATGGTGAAAAATATTTTGTGTTATCAGCAAGTGGTAAAGGTTTGTGGGATGATATTTGGGGTTATGTGTGTATTAAATCTGACTTTAAAACCATTAACGGTTCTGTATTCGACCACAAAGGTGAAACACCTGGGTTAGGTTCTAAAATTAAAGAAGATTGGTTTCAAGATCAATACATTGGTAAGTTAATAGCTAACGATAACGAATTTACATCAGTTAATGTATTAAAACCAGGGGCTACATTAAACGAGCACCAAGTTGATGGGATTAGTGGAGCAACGTTTACTGGTGTTGGTGTTCAAGAAATGTTAAAAAGAAATTTAGTGGTTTACTACAATTTTTTTAAGAGCAATCCTGAGTTTGCTGGAAATCAACCAGAAGAAGTAGTTACCGAAGAAATTGTTGTGAGTGATTCAACACTAGTTAGTGTAAATGATTCAATAAATTAATAAATCGCAAAAGTAAATTAGATTAATTATGAGCGAAGCAAAAAAAGAGTCTCTATTTTCAAAGAAAAATAGAAAGTTAATTACAGAGCCATTAAACACCATCAATCCTGTTACTATTCAGGTATTGGGTATATGTTCAGCATTGGCTGTAACGGTTCAAATGGATAATGCACTTATCATGTCTATTGCTGTGTTGGCAGTAACTACTTTAGGTAACGTAGTAATCTCTTTAATGAGAAACATTATCCCCAGTAGAATTAGAATTATTGTTGAGCTTGTGGTTGTAGCATTTTTGGTTATTTGTGTTGACCAAATTCTTAAAGCTTATGTATATGATGTTTCTAAATCATTATCGGTATTTGTTGGTTTAATTATTACCAACTGTATTATTATGGGACGTTTAGAAGCATTTGCTTTAGGAAACAAGCCTTGGGCGTCTGCTTTAGATGGTATAGGTAACGGATTAGGTTATGGTTTGGTTTTAGTTGTTGTTGCGTTTTTTAAAGAGGTTTTCGGGTCAGGGTTTTTAACCATACCGGGTTTAGGTAAATTGCAATTGTTACCAGATGCAGTTTTTGATATGGGCTATATGAATAACGGATTAATGTTATTGCCTCCGTCATCGTTGTTTATTGTGGCAATATACATTTGGGTTCAGAAAGCAAGAAACCCTCAATTAATTGGAGAATAATAAGTTTTAATACTATAAAGAAATGGAATTAGTTAATTTATTTATAAAAAGTGCCTTCATAGAAAATATGATTTTCACCTTCTTCTTAGGAATGTGTTCATATTTGGCAGTTTCAAAATCGGTAAAAACTGCAGTAGGTTTAGGTGCAGCAGTAATTTTTGTATTGTTGGTTACCGTACCAGTCAATTATTTGTTAGAAACCTATGTACTTAAAGAGGGTGCTTTATCTTGGTTAGGTGCTGAGTATGCTGATGTAGATTTAAGCTTTTTGAGTTTTATTATGTTTATTGCTGTTATTGCATCTATTGTACAATTGGTAGAAATGTTGGTTGAAAAGTTTTCTCCTGCTTTGTACGGGGCATTAGGTATTTTCTTACCACTTATTGCAGTAAACTGTGCTATTTTAGGAGCATCATTATTTATGCAACAAAAACAATTCTCTAATGTTGGCGAAGCTACAGTATATGGTGTAGGTTCTGGATTTGGATGGTTCTTAGCCATTGTGTTAATTGCTGCAATTAGAGAAAAAATTAAGTATTCCCACATTCCTGGTCCAATAAAAGGAGTAGGTATGGCTTTTATCCTTACAGGATTAATGGGATTAGCATTTTTAGGATTTTTAGGATTTGAACTTTAATATTTGAGATATGGATACTAGCGTAATATTAATAACCATAGTAGTTTTTTTAATTGTTGTTTTAGCATTAGTAAGTATTTTACTTTTTGCTAAGGCTAAATTAATGCCATCGGGCAAAATAAAAATTACGATTAACCATGATAAAGTGATTGAAGTTGATGGTGGAGGAACTTTACTGTCGACATTAGGTAACGAAGGTATCTTTTTGCCATCTGCTTGTGGTGGTGGTGGAACATGTATTCAATGTGTTTGTCAAGTGAATAGTGGAGGTGGAAGTATTCTTCCAACAGAGATTCCAAACTTTACAAGAAAGGAAATAGCCGAAAATTACCGTTTAGGTTGTCAGGTTAAGGTAAAAGAAGACATGGATATTCATATCCACGAAGAAATTTTGGGTATTAAAGAGTGGGAAGCAACTGTTGTTTCTAACTATAACGTGGCTACGTTTATTAAAGAGTTTATTGTTGAAATACCAGAAGACATGAACTACAAGGCAGGTGGTTATATACAAATTAAAATACCTGCATGTACGGTTAACTATAAGGACATGGATATTACTGCACATCCTCAAGATCATCCGGGAGAGCCAGATAAATTTAAAGCAGATTGGGATAAATTTAACCTATGGCCTTTGGTAATGAAAAATGACGAGGAAGTAGTTAGAGCTTATTCTATGGCTTCTTACCCTGCTGAAGGAAGAAAAATTATGTTGAATGTACGTGTTGCTACACCTCCTTTCGATAGAGCTAAAAATGGCTGGATGGATGTAAATCCGGGTATTGCTTCTTCGTACATCTTTAATTTAAAAGTTGGCGATAAAGCTATCATTTCAGGACCTTACGGAGAGTTCTTTATTAATGAGTCGGATGCTGAAATGCTTTATATTGGTGGTGGTGCTGGTATGGCTCCAATGCGTTCGCACTTGTACGAGTTGTTTAAAACATTAAAAACAGGTCGTAAAGTTACTTATTGGTATGGTGGTCGTTCAAAAGGAGAGTTGTTTTACATTCACTATTTTAGAGATTTAGAGAGAGATTTTCCAAACTTTAAATTTTACTTGGTATTGTCTGAGCCATTAGAATCAGATAATTGGAAAGTGATGAAAGACACCAATGATGAAGGAGATGGTTTTGTTGGGTTTGTGCACCAAGTGGTAATTGACCAATATTTAAGTAAACACGATGCTCCAGAAGATATTGAATTTTATTTCTGTGGACCTCCAATGATGAACAACGCCGTGGTTAACATGTGCGATCAATGGGGTGTACCAAAAGAAAATGTTCGTTTTGATGATTTTGGTGGATAAGCATCCTCAAATTAATATAAAAAAGCTCAACATTTGTTGAGCTTTTTTTATGGGTTTAACGTTGAGTGTATGCGTAGTGGCGGACTTCGGAGCTTCTCGCTATCAAACCGAAATGGAATTGATGCGAGCTGCAAACCTTGATATTTACTACTTTCCCCGCCATTACGTATGACACATTGTTAGCCATAGTTTTTTATTAGTATTTCTCTTTTTCTTTAATCTTGATGTCCGTAAGTTCAATTAGATACTCACAACATTTTGCATAATCAGAACCTCGTGGAGTCCACCTATCAGTTACATGATATTTTCCTTCATTGATTCCTTCAAGAATCCATTGTGCACCATCAGTTCCAAGAATCTCATTTGATGTTGATGGCATTTTCCAAAAATCAATCTGTGAAATCATTTTTTGAAATTCTTGCCATTTAGCTTCTGATATTTTCTTTTGTTTATCCACTATGATTTTACCAGGCTCATATCCCCCTGCACCATCACACTCTTTCCATGTCAATAGAATCTGCCCATTGTTATTATCTATACGAACAGCAATCGGGTTGTGAAATGTTCTTAACCATGTAAATCTGTATGAGTTATCTACTGAATAATCTTTGCACAAAATAGGTTCGCTCATTGCTCTAAGTTGACTCGAATACCAATTATTAACGAATAAAGCCAAATCTATTTCTTGCATTATATTTATCGTATAATTTAAATTCCAATCATCGCTAAAAGTACCTAAAGATTTTAAAGGGAAATATAAATCAGAGTGAACTTTGTAAGTTTTGTATTCCTTTATTTTTTGAGAATCTCCTAAATAATTTGCTA
This sequence comes from Flavobacteriales bacterium, assembly GCA_020635795.1. Taxonomy (NCBI): domain Bacteria; kingdom Pseudomonadati; phylum Bacteroidota; class Flavobacteriia; order Flavobacteriales; species Flavobacteriales bacterium. Next base: position 1,674,021 of record JACJZD010000001.1, on the reverse strand, counting down.
ACTGTATCAATGGATACCTTAATAGTTCTCTTTTTGTGCTATCCAAAATAAAAGATTGCTCCAATCTGTTTAAAGACTTAGATGCTAATTCTTCCAAGTTAGAATTATTTGAGTCTTTTTTAAACTCGTCAATAAATATGAAATAGTATGTTTGTCCTAATAAAAAGTTTGCTTCAATATTTCCCTTGTCAAGCTGTAAGGCTTTCTCTAACGGGGCAATCTTATTGGAATCCGAAGGAAATGTTCTGCCAAATTTATACTTAGCCTCCAATATCAATGGAATTGGATTGGATTTATCACTTTCAACCAAATTTTGAAAGAAGGTATTAATTGAATCTGTGTAATTTATTGTAGTATCAATATCGGACTTTTCACGACCACTAAAAAACAATAGCTCTGGTGAATCATCGGTTTGATACCGATATGATTCCATTAAATAATCAATAGCTGATTCATTGTATTTATCCAGTTTAAAAATCTGATTACAAATCAGTTTTACTGAATCAAGTTTCAAGATTGGTGTATGTCTCAGCTTTAATTCAAGTTGTTCAATTGTCTGAGTAAATCCAGTTAAGCTTATTAATAATCCTAATATTATCAGTTTGTACTTCATATTTTCTTGGTTTGCAGGTCGTTTCTGAAATTATGGCTAACATGCGGCTAAACGCAAGTCCATTTGTAATTATTTGTAGTCGTTTGTAAATAATTGTAATTAGTTGTTGTCATTAAAAGTACAGAAAATAAAAAAGCTCCAACATTTTTGTTAGAGCTTTTTTATAGTGTGCTTATTTCTTAAGAAAAGAAGGTAATAAACGAATCTTCTGCAATTAAATGAGCTGGTTTTGGAAACTCACCATGCAATACCAAAACATTTTGGTGGTGGTGTTCTAAACTACTCAATTTTGTTCTGTTTAACAAAATAACGGTTGAATGTCCGTGATGGTCGGTTTTATCTAAAATGGTTTCACCATTAAAATCGCATTGCCAGTGTGTTTCACCCATTTCTTCTTTGTAAGCAATACTAATGGTAGGTACTTGATAATAATTATGTTCTCCAATCCCTTCAAAATCGAAGACCATTCTTACCAATCCACTCTCCGATATTAAATCTTCGTTTTTCAATCCAAGATCTTTAAACGATACTTTCCCACTTGTAGGAGTTTTAAAATTCACTTTAATTTCACCTTGATTAATTTCAATTGTTTGACTCATAGTTTTTGTTTTATTGGTTTATATCATAAAGTTATACCCCAAAAAACAAAAAAGCCCTGACATTTGTCAGGGCTAGTCATGTTATTTAACATGTTATTACTTCGCTTTAAAAGCATTTATCGCATTTCGCGTAAAATCAGATAAAACTAATTTTCCACTCATGCCAGCACGTTCAATTAGTAAAGTATCCCAATGTTCTGTTCCTTGCCAAAAAATGGTTTTTAACATGCTCATGGCTTCTGGGTTAGAGCTTGCTAATTTATTTGCTAAAACGTCTATTGCAGTATCCATTTCTTCAATGGTTTCAAATGTTTCGGCATAAAGCGATTTTTCTTTTGCCCAATCGGCACTATACCATTCGGTAGCATTTATTGCCAACATACTCATTGCCGATGTCCCTATTTTTCGTTCTACGGCTGGTCCAACCACAAAAGGACCAATACCTACAGCCAGCTCGCTTAATTTTACAGCAGCACCTTTGGTGGCGTAACAAATATCCACGGCACTAGCCATACCTACACCACCACCAACAGCTTTGCCTTGTACTCGCCCAATAATCAGTTTTGGGCATTTTCGTGCAGCATTAATTACATTAGCAAAACCTGAGAAAAACTTGGTGCCAGTTTCTAAATCGTTGATTGAAATTAATTCATCAAAACTTGCGCCAGCACAAAAGGCTTTTTCACCTTTCGATTTTAATATGATTACCTTAACTGCATCATTTTTACCTGCTTCAGTAATCGTTTCTGCAAGTTTGTTTAAAACTTTACCGGGTAACGAGTTACTCAAAGGATGAAAAAATTCAATGGTTGCAATTCCTTTTTCGTTTACGTTTATTTCTACTGTTCCTTGTTCTGTTGCTGTATTCATTGGTGTTTGGTGTTTGGTGTTTGGTGTTTGGTGTCAAGAAAAATCTAAACACAATCCACTAAACACTAGTTACTATATCTTTTCTTCTGAAAATGTTAAAATGTATCCGTTTAAATCTACTATCGAAAACTCAATGGTATCGTAGAACGTACTTTCTAAATCTGAAATAATTTCTACTTCATTGTCTACCAATTCTTCGTGTAGTTCTGTAATTCTATCTACCTTAATGTAAAACGTTAAACCACCTCCAGGTTTTTGAGATTTTAATTTTGGCATTTCATCTTTTAAACTTTTTGCAGATTGAAACATCAAAACCACATCGTTTCGTTTTATCATCGCCCAATCAGGATTTCCCTTTTCAGGAACTGTTCTTAATAAAGTAAAACCTAATAAATCGGTATAGTATTCAATGGCTTCTTCTACATTGTTAACCATTAGGTTAGGGGTAAGTGAATTTAGCATTTTAGTGTTTAGTTTTTCGTGTATAGTTTTTTGTGTTTTTAGAGTTTTGATTTATGGTAATTGATAAAACCATTTAATAACTTCTTACAATTAGTGCTTTGTAAAAGTATTTCATTTAATTGATTTTCTGAAATATAACCTAAATCACTTGCAATTAAAAGTTGGGCATCAACTTCATATAAAGAGCCTCTTGAAATATAGAAGAATTGCAAAGAATCCTTAACATGATTTCTTCCAACTCCTTCAGCTAAATTTGATAATATCGAAATTGAAGCTCTTCTAACTTGATTTGATAGACCATAAATTTCTTCACTTGGGAATCCTTTAGAAACCTCATATACGCTTGTAACAAAGCTTCGACATTCTTTAAATACATCCAAATTTGTATAATCTAAAAAAGCCATTTTTTCTGTTTTAGTGTATAGTGTTTCGTTTATAGGAATTTTTTTTACTAAAAACAAAACACTAAAAACGATAAACTATTGTTCTTTAAATTTTACCATGGTTAATATAGTTGCTAAAGCAACAGTTTCTCCAGTTTCGTCATACACATCAACCAAGAATTTCACAATTCCTTTTTTAATGTCCATTCCTTTTGGAATTTCTTCTCCCTCAGCAAATTCTTTTTTCTCTTGCGAAATTTTTTCTTTAGCTGTAAAACGAACACCTATGGTCATTCCAGGGTAAACTGGTTTTACAAACCTACATTCTTCTAAACCATAGTTTAATAACACAGGGCCTTTTTTACCATCAACAAACAAACCAGCTGCTTTTGATAATACCCAATATCCGTGTGCTACGTTACGTTCAAAAATAGTTTCTTCAAGCGATGTAGCATCTACGTGAGCATAAAAATGGTCGCCACTAACATTGGCAAAATTTACAATGTCGGCATCGGTAACGGTATGTTTACGAGTAATAACAGTTTCTCCAATTTGTATTTCTTCAAAATATTTTTGGAAAACGTGTTTGTCAAATTCAGTTTGCTCAGCACCGTATTGGTACTGGTTGGTAATTTTGGTAATCATGGTTGGAGAGCCTTGTATGGCGGTACGTTGCATGTAATGTAAAATGCCTCGTTTTCCACCCATTTCTTCACCACCTCCAGCTCTTCCTGGTCCACCGTGTGTTAATAACGGCATTGGAGAACCGTGTCCAGTACTTTCTTTAGCACAAGCTCTATTTAAAACCAAAATACGACCGTGCATGCAAGCTGCACCCATCACAAATTCTTTAGCAATTTTATCATCGTTAGTTACAATAGAACAAACCAACGAACCTTTACCCATTTTAGCCAATTCAATAGCTTCGTCAAGATTTTTGTAAGGAATAATGGTTGAAACTGGTCCAAATGCCTCAATGTTATGACAATCTGTATTTACAAAAGGGTTTTCATTCACAAATAAAATTGGCGACATAAATGCTCCCCTGCTTTTATCTGCACCAACAACTTCATAATTATCTAAATTTCCAAACACCATTTTTTGTGTTTTAGAAAGTTGTTCTACTTTTTCTCTAACCTCTTTTACTTGTTCTAAACCAGCTAAAGACCCCATTCTAACACCTTCTACTGCTGGATTTCCAATTACGGTTTGAGCCAATCTTTTTCCTAAAGCAATTTGTACATCTTCAACTAGTTTCTCAGGCACAATTATTCTTCGAACTGCAGTACATTTCTGTCCTGCTTTTACGGTCATTTCACGCTGAACTTCTTTAATAAACAAATCAAATTCTTCCGTTCCTGGAACAGCATCTTCACCTAAAATAGAAGCATTTAATGAATCCGCTTCCATGTTAAATGGAACAGCTTCTTCTAATAAACGTGGATGAGATTTTAACATTTTTCCAGTTGAAGCTGAGCCTGTAAAGGTTACTACGTCTTGGTTGGTTACATGGTCTAATATTCCATTTGCTGAACCACAAATAAGTTGTAAAGCTCCTTCAGGTAAAATTTTAGATTCGATAATATCTTTAACCATTACTTCGGTTAAAAACGAAGTTAATGTTGCTGGTTTAACTATAGCAGGAACACCAGCCATAAAGTTTACCGCAATTTTTTCTAACATTCCCCAAATAGGAAAGTTAAAAGCATTAATGTGAATAGCGACACCTTGTTTAGGTACCATAATATGGTGACCAATAAATGTTCCGCCTTTAGAAAGTGGTGCAGTTTCTCCATCAATATAAAAAGGTTCATCAGGAAACTGACGGCGTAAACTTGCATTGGCAAATAAATTTCCAATACCACCTTCAATGTCAATCCAACTGTCCACTTTTGTAGCACCTGTTTTAGCACTTACGGTATAATATTTTGCTTTTAACGACATTAAGTGTAAGGCTAAGGCTTTTAACATCAATCCTCGTTCTTGAAAAGTCATTTTGCGTAATGCTGGTCCACCTACTTTTCTAGCATAATCCATCATGGCAGAAAAATCCAACCCTTCACTCGATGCTGAATACTCTTGTTCGCCAGTTATGGCATTAAACAAAGCTTTATCTTTTCCAGTTCCTTCAACCCATTTTCCTTGAGCGTAATTTTGTAGTTTCATCATTATACTTTCTGTGTTTTATTAGTGGCTCTAAATTACAAGTTTGGATTATATTCTACAACATAAAAACTGTTGTATTTAAATCAAATTCTCGACTGATAAGTGAATAAATTAAAATACCTGCCTTCCGATTTGATTAATTCATCGTGAGTTCCTTTTTCAGCTATTTTGCCATTTTCAATAACTAAAATTTGATGAGCCATTTTAATGGTGCTTAATCGGTGAGCAATAACAAAGGTAGTTCGACCTTTCATTAATTCCGATAAACTTTTTTGAACCATCATTTCACTTTCACTATCTAAACTTGAAGTTGCTTCGTCTAAAATGAGTAGTTTGGGGTCTGCTAAAATGGCTCTTGCAATAGCAACTCGTTGTCGTTGACCACCTGACAGTTTAACTCCACGCTCCCCAATTATGGTATTGATTCCTAGTTCAAACCTATCGGTAAATTCATTTACATACGCCATTTTTATTGCATTTTGAATGTCGGTATCAGAAGCATCAGGTTTTGAAAAAAGAATATTTTCTTTGATAGTACCTTCAAAAAGAAAGTCGTCTTGAAGTACCAAACCAATATTTTTTCTGAAAGAACTCAAGGATAATTTTGAGATATCATTTCCATCAACATAGATTTTGCCAGTAGTTGGGTTTAAGAATGATGCAACTAAACCAGCTATTGTTGATTTTCCGGAACCTGATGAGCCAACTAAAGCCGTTATTGATCCAGCTTTTGCAGTGAATGAAATATCCTTTATCACATTTTTATCTTCTTCATAAGCAAATGAGACATTCTTAAATTCAATATCACCATTAAAATGGTTCAATTCGTTTATCCTATTTTCGTCCTCATCTTCACTTTTCATGTTCATCAATTCTTCTGTTCGGTCAAGTCCAGAGAAAGCTTCTGTTAATTGAGTACTAATATTGCTCATTTGAACAATTGGAGCAATTAAAAAACCTAAATACAAAGTGAATGATAGGAAATCGCCAAGCGTTAATTCTTCGTGCATTATTTTATAACCTCCAATACCCATTATAGCCACTGAAGCAAATCCTAATAAAAGTGTAGCTAAACTATAGATAAGCGCAGATGTTGTTAATGTGGATTTCACATTATTAAATATGGCTGTTACACCTTGTTCAAAAATGGTAGTTTCAAATCTTTCGGCATTAAACCCTTTAATTATTCGAATACCACCAAGTGTTTCAGTTAATCTTCCTGTAACTTCTGATTCAATTTTTCTTCTATTTTTAAAAATGGGTCTAATTTTTTTGAAAGCAAAAAATGAAACCACACCAAAAATTAATACAGGAACTAGGACATATAGTGTTAACGACCAGCTTATGTTTATTAATAATACCAGTGATGCAACAGAAGTTATAATTCCTCCGACTAATTGAATAAGACCTGTGCCAACAATGTTTCTAACACCTTCAACATCATTCATCACCCTAGAAACCAAAGCTCCTGTTTTATTGTTGTCGAAAAAACTAATTGGTAACGAGAGTATTTTTTTTTGAACTTCAACCCTTAATTCTGATATAAATCGTTGAGCTTCTACACTAATTATTTTGGTTAAAAGAAATGAAGAAATGGATTGAATAATGATAGCAATAGACACAACTAACAACAGTATTTTAAGTAACTCAAAATTTTGTTTTTGAATAACATCGTCGATTAAAAATTTACTTGCACCAGGAAGAATTAAACCAGAAATTCTACTTATAAAAATGAGTAATAAACCTATTAATACAAGTTTTTTACGAGGCCAAATAATGGTTTTAAATACTTTAGCTAACGATATTTTTTGTTTACTCATCGATGTTTTTGTAATTAATTAGGTTTTTATAATGCATAACTAAGGGGATTATCGAAACTAATATAAATAATCCTCCAATACAATATGCCCAAATTATATTATTTGAATGATTAAAAAAGGGTAATGTGAAAATTCCAATAAAAACGAATCTTAGAAAGATATTTATGGTATTGAAAACGCTTCCTGTTCTACCTATAATATTATTAGGTATATGTTCAAACAAATATGTTATTCTAACAATTCGAGCACCAGCATTGGTAAGGCCTAAGATAAAACTAACCAACATTAGCATAGTTACATCTTTAGTAAAAGCAAGGAGTTCAAAAGCGATAAAACTTAAAAACATCAAAATTATAATTGCATTTATGGTATTTGTTTTTCTAAATGCCCATCGAATACCAATACCCGACAATAATGCTCCAACAGCATAAATCATTTCGCCAAGGGCATAAATACCTGAATTGGCTTGTAAATGTTTATCAACATATATAGGCATTAATTGATGAACATGAATGAGTAATATTACAAATATGGCAAATGAAGCTGTACCAAAATGCAATAAAAGTGGGTGTTTTTTTAAATAAGAGAAACCTTGTGTTAGCCGATTCCAAACTGAGCTTTTGTCAACTTCAAGTGATTTAATAGGTGTGTATTTAATTAATAGGATTAGAAAAAATGCGACCACATATGTAGAGGCATCTAACATAAATATCTCGTATAAAGTCCAAGGCTCAATATTAAAATTAATTAAATTAGATAAACCTAACTGAGATAAAAATGCCTTATTAACTCCAGTAAGTAAAAGGGCAGCAAAAACTCCTGATATTATACTCGTTGATTGACCTATAATTTCAATCAGTGAGTTTGTTTTACCATAATTATGCTTTTCAGAAATTTCTTGTCCAAATGCATATAAAGTTGGATAATGAATGTTGTAGTTGAAAATGGTAAAACAAAATACAACTGCGACTAAAATTGTTGGAACATAACCAAGGTAATAACCAATTAAAGAAACACTAAAAAGAATAATAAAACTCACTACACAAGTACTCAAAAAGATAATTTTTCGAGAATATCTATCGATTAAAGTTCCTGCATACAGTCCCCAAAATAATGAGATGATAGTTGTAATGGCATATATAATTCCAAATGTAGTGCTATCGTTTAAAACCGAAGCAAAGTACCATGGAATGGCAAGCATACTTATTCCTTGAGCAAATCCAGAAATGGTATTTGCAGCAAAGAGAAAGTTTAATGCTTTTTTGTTTTTCAATTCTTTATTTTTGAAGAAGGTAAAATTAGGGTTTAATGTCCAGTTTATATAAAAATATGTCGAGCGAAAGAGCTCTTGAAAAAGCAATGAGATATTGTTCGTTTCAAGAACGTTGTGTTTTTGATGTGGAAAATAGATTTAGAGCTTGGAATGTAAAAAGAGAAGATTGGGATAAACTGATAGATAGTTTAATTGAACAAGATTTTTTAAATCAAAAAAGATATGTTGAAGCTTTTGTTCGGGGTAAATTTTTAATCAAAAGGTGGGGAAAAAATAAGATAAAAGCTGAATTGTTTCAAAAGAAAATATCAGGTAATGTTGTTGATAAATCTATTGAAACTGAGATTTTAGAAGAAGATTATTTTAAAACCATAAAACTACTTATCGAAAAGAAAAGACATTTGATTAAGGATGAGGATAAATCGAAAATTAAAGAAAAGATTTTCAGGTACTTATCAAGTAAAGGATATGAAACAGAATTGATTTTCAGATTTTTAAATTAACTAAAGTTCTTGGTTTTATTTATAACTTGTTAATAATAACTTGCTGAATAATTAGAATAGTAATGAATCAGTTTTTAAATTTACGGCTATTCGTAAAGTTTGAGGGGTAAAAAATGAGTAAAAACAGACAACCAAGTTTAATACAATCAATAATTCCAATAATTATTTTAATTGGGTTGTTGGCGGTTAATGTTTTACAAGTTTATGGAGATGGAGCTTTAGATGGGGCAAATCAATTAGCATTATTGCTTGCTGCAACTGTAGCCGGTGTAATTGGAATTTACAACGGATTTGATTTTGAAAGAATTATAGAGGGTATTACCAAAAGTATACATTCTGCATTACCAGCTATAATTATTTTATTACTAATAGGGGCTTTAGCAGGAACATGGTTGTTGAGCGGAGTTGTACCAGCAATGATATATTATGGGTTAGACATCCTAAATCCCAAAATATTTTTATTTGCAACGTGTATTATTTGTTCTATAGTTTCAATAGCTACAGGTAGTTCGTGGAGTACAGTAGCAACGGTAGGTATAGCTTTATTAGGTATAGGCAAAGCTTTGGGTATTGGCGAGCCAATAATTGCAGGTGCAATTATTTCTGGAGCATATTTTGGCGATAAAATGTCTCCATTATCTGATACTACTAACTTGGCTCCGGCAATGGCAGGGACTGACTTGATTACCCATATAAAATACATGACTTTAACTACAATTCCCTCGATTGTTATCACTTTAATTATCTTTTTAATTATTGGCTTCTTTTACGAGCCAGGAAACCAAACTGGTCAGGTAGATGCTTTACAACTTGCTATTTCTTCTAAATTTAACATTACACCATGGTTATTTCTTGTGCCTCTTGTGGTAATTGGATTAATCTTGTTGAAGATTCCTGCAATTCCATCATTGTTTCTAGGAAGTTTATTGGGAGGATTTTTTGCCATTATGTTTCAAGGAGAATTAATTCATGAATTGTTTGCAGATACAAGTGTTTTTAAATCTTCTTATAAAGCAGTGGTTAACTCAATGACTACAGATGTTGCAATTGTTACTGAAAATGAATTGGTTAACGAATTATTGTCTTCAGGCGGTATGAAAGGGATGTTGAATACTATTTGGTTGATTTTATGTGCAATGATTTTTGGGGGTGTAATGGAAATTACTGGAATGTTAAAACGAATAACAAAATCAATAATTGGTCTTGCAAAAAATGACGGTTCTTTAATAGCAACAACAACAGCATCGTGTGTTGTATTTAATGTTACCGCTTCCGACCAATATTTAGCAATAGTAGTTCCTGGCAAAATGTTTGCAGAAGAGTACAAAGAAAGAAATTTGCATCCAAAAGTACTAAGTCGTACTTTAGAAGATTCTGGAACAGTTACTTCTGCATTAATACCATGGAATACTTGTGGTGCTTATCATTCGGGAGTATTAGGAATTGCAACTGGAGATTATTTTATGTATTGCTTTTTTAATTTAATTAGTCCTTTAATGACCATAGTGTTTGGATTTTTTAATATAAAAATTGCAAAATTAAATGAGGAAAAATTAAAAGAATAAATTATTTTTATAGTTATGAAGTCTATTTTATCCATTTTAATATTTTTTATTAGTGTTAGTCTGTATGCACAGAATGACCTTACTGACAAAAGTTTATATTTTAAAACCTTTGATGCCAAAGATGTTATTGATGAAACGTATGGTATAAATATTTATGAAAAATTAAATATGATGTTGGGTGATAAATCGACTAGAAATGGTATTAATGGTTATGCCGCTAATGGTTTTTTAGAAGATTATTACACCACAGGAGAACTTTTACATAAAGGTTTTTATGTTGATGGACAACTAAAAATTTACAAAAACTACTATCCTAATGGAAATATAGAGCGTAACTTTAGAATGGTTGACATTAAAAAAAGTAAAATGACCATTTTTTATGAAGATGGAACGATGAAATCTGATATTGTTTATATTGAAAACGAAGCATTGTCATGGATTGATTATTACCCAAATGGGATGATAGAGTTCGAAGAGATTTACGACAAGTCTTTTCAATATTATGAGAAGAAAGCGAATTATTATTCGAATGGAAAACCTGAGAATATACTTGAACTCACAGATAAAAAAAAGTTGCTTTATAGCCAATCATATTATTATGAAAATGGGAATTTGAAAGAACAAGGGGTAGTCAAATACGATAAAGCGATGTTTGATTATTCAAGAATAGGGGATTGGAAATTATACAATGAAAATGGTGTAGCGATTAAAATTCAAAAATATACTAATGGTGTTGTTCATTCTGAACAAAATTTATAATCCAATATTATGCAAATCAAGAGCCTTTCAGATTTTTATTATTACCCTTTAAAAAATCAACCAAAGAGTGATGCCTTTACACAAAAAATAAATGGTGAATGGGTGTCTACCTCTTCAAAAGAATTGGTTGAAAAAGCTATTTTGTTAAGCAAGGGTTTACTTGATTTTGGTATAAAAAAAGGCGATAGAATTGCAATTGTTTCTAATAACCGAACAGAGTGGCATTTAACGGATTTAGCCATTCAGCAAATTGGAGCAGTTAATGTTCCAATTTATTCAAATATTAATCCAGAAGATTACAACTATATTTTAAATGATTGTGGGGCGAGGCTGGTTTTTGTTTCTGATGAAGAGATTCTTGGGAAAATAAAACAGATAAAAGATAAAGTGCCTTCATTAGAAAAAATATTTACTTACAATAATATACAGAGCGAGTCTAATTATACAGATTTATTAAACAGTTCATCAACTATTGATATTGAAGAGATTAGGAATACGGTAACAGGAAATGATTTAGCTACCTTAATATATACTTCTGGCACAACAGGAAACCCAAAAGGAGTTATGCTTACACATAATAATTTTATAAGTAATGTATTAGCATCCGAAGCTAGATTACCAATAGCTAGAGAGCAAAAAGCATTGAGTTTTTTGCCTTTGTGCCATGTATTCGAAAGAATGTTAGATTATTTATACATCTACAAAAGTGTATCAATATACTATGCAGAATCAATGGATACAATTGCTGATAATCTTAAAGAGGTAAAACCTCAGTTGTTTGCTACTGTTCCTAGATTGTTAGAAAAGGTTTATGATAAAATTGTTGCTAAAGGCACAGATTTAACTGGAATTAAAAAAAGACTATTCTTTTGGGCATTAGAGTTAGGACTGAAATATGATCCAATTATAGATGGAGGATTTTGGTATAATTTACAATTGAAATTAGCTAATAAAATCATTTTTTCTAAATGGAGAGAAGCTCTGGGAGGAAATGTAATTGCAATTGTTTCAGGTGGAGCAGCATTACAACCTCGATTAGCAAGGGTATTTGCTTCGGCGAATATTCCTGTGTTAGAAGGTTATGGGTTAACTGAAACGTCGCCGGTTATAGGTGTAAACTCATTATTGCCAAATGGACGAATGATTGGTACAATAGGAAAACCATTAGAAAATTTAGATGTTAAGATTGCAGAAGACGGTGAAATTATTGTGAAAGGACCAAGCATAATGAAAGGTTACTATAATAAGCCAGAATTAACAGCAGAAGTGATAGATGCAGATGGTTATTTTCATACAGGAGATATAGGAGAGTTTATAAATGGATTCTTAAAAATTACCGATAGAAAAAAAGAAATTTTTAAAACTTCTGGAGGTAAATACATTGCTCCACAGGTTATGGAAAACAAATTTAAAGAATCACGTTTTATTGAACAGTTAATGGTTATTGGGGAGGGAGAAAAGCATGCAGCGGCTATTATTCAGCCTGATTTTGCTTTTCTTGAAGGATGGTGTAATAGAAAAAATGTTGAGTATAATAATCCTTCAGATGCAATAAAAAACAAAGCTGTGATAGATAGAATTACCAAAGAAGTTGAAGAACTAAATAAAGGATTTGCACATTATGAGCAAATTAAAAAATTTGAATTAGTTGATACTCAATGGGGAATTCCATCAGGAGAATTGACTCCTACATTAAAATTAAAGCGTAAATTTATTCTAACTAAATACCAAAATTTAGTGGATAAAATTTATCGTTAATGCTTCTCATAAAAAAAATAAATACAAGAGCTATATATTTTGTGGTTCTTATGTTTCATTTTTTAACAACTTCTTCACAAAATATATTTGAGATAGATAAAATAAGTTTAGAAGAAGCTAAACATCATCAAAAGCTATTTAATTCAACTCAAAAAGGAGTTGTTGAAACTGAAAACTACAACTTGTATTATCATCGATTGGTTTGGGAAATCAATCCAGAGATATTATACATTAAAGGTGAGATAACCTCATACTTTTCGCCAGTTGCAACAAATTTTAATCAAATATATTTTGATTTAACAACAGCATTAACAGTTGATTCTGTTATTTACCACGATACGCTAGTTTCTTTTACACAACTGCCCAATAATAGCTTACAGATAAATTTACCTTATGAAATAGGAATAAATTCATTAGACTCGATTACTGTTTATTACCAAGGAGTTCCACAAAATAGTGGTTTTGGTTCTTTTGTTCAATCATCACATTTAAATGATTCAATTATTTGGACACTTTCAGAACCTTTTGGAGCATACGAATGGTGGCCTTGTAAAAATGGATTGTACGATAAAATTGATTCAATAGATGTAATTGTAACAACCCCAAAAAAATATCGGGTTGGTAGTCAGGGCTTATTAATAAATGAAGTTGAAATAGGAGCAAACAAAACTTATCATTGGAAACATCGTTATCCAATTTCTACTTATTTAATTTCAATAGCAGTAACAAATTATGCCTCGTTTACAATCAATGCAAATTTAAGTCAAGGAGTTCTGCCCATCGTAAATTATATTTATCCTGAAGATTCTATAACTTATTTTCCTCAAATTAATGCTATTACTCCAATCATAGAACTGTTTGATTCGTTATTTGGTGTATATCCTTTTATGAATGAAAAATATGGGCATGCTCAGTTTGGTTGGGGAGGAGGAATGGAGCATCAAACAATGAGTTCAATGGGAGGATTTAGTGAACATTTAATGTCGCATGAGTTAGGGCATCAATGGTTTGGTGATAAAGTGACTTGTGGTAGCTGGTCGGACATTTGGTTGAATGAAGGGTTCGCCACATACTGTACAGGGATGTTTTATAAACACCTTTCGCCTGTATGGTTTAAACCATGGAAAGAGGATATGATAAATTCAGCAACAAGTTTGCCTGATGGATCTGTCTATAATCCAGATACGACATCCGTTTCTAGAATATTTAGTTCGCGATTATCATACAAAAAGGCAGCTTTTCTGGTTCGTATGTTGGAGTGGAAAGTAGGTAGCCAGTTGTTTTATCAAGCTATTAATAATTACCTCTCGGATGTGAATTTGGCATATCACTTTGCAACTACAGAAAACTTAAAAAACCATTTAGAAACCTTAAGTGGACTGGATTTAACTGAATTTTTTAACGATTGGTATTATGGAGAAGGCTTTCCTTCTTATCAAATTACGTGGGCACAAAATGGGACTGATGTTTTCTTTAAAGTAAACCAAACTCAATCTCATAATTCTGTTGCTTTTTTTGATATACCTATACCAATTTATTTAAAAGGACAAGGGTTAGATACCACTGTAGTTTTTGACCATACTTTTTCAGGTCAGCATTTTACCATTTCAATACCTTTTACCATCGATTCTGTGTTTTTTGATCCAGAATTATGGATTTTATCCAAAAATAATATAGTTACGTATGATATAAATACTTCTTTTTCACATGAATTTTTGGATTCTCAAGTAGATATATATCCTAATCCTACAAATAATATTTTATCAATATCATCCCTAAAACCAATTACAAAGGTTATTGTTTATGATGCTTTAGGTAAGCAAATTAAACAATTAGTGATTGGTGAAGGTGATATAAAATTAGATGTCAATACTACTAATTTTCCAAAAGGAATTTATTTTATAGAAATTCAAGTTGAAAAAGAAATTATCCGTAAAAAGGTGAGTAAGATTTAGCATAGTTTTTAGTTATATTTGCAATCAAAAAAAAGTAATATGAAATGAGCATAGCGAAAATTCTAAACAAACACGAATTAGGGTGAGCGAATTCCATATGACCTTTAAAAAAACAAATAAATATTAACATATGAAAAGACTTATTTTATCAGTAGCTATAGTTTCTGTATTGTTTGCCTGCTCAGGGAATAATGACTCTCAAGAGTTAACTACTGATTTAATTAATAATCCTAATTCAGCGAGTAGTTCTGAAGTAGATAAAGATGAACTTCCTTTTTTCGAGTTTGTTGAAGAAGTAGTAGATTTTGGAACAATAACTCAAGGCGAGGTGGTTTCTACAAATTTTAAATTTAAAAATGTAGGTAAATCAGATTTAATTATTTCATCTGCACAGGGTAGTTGTGGTTGTACTGTTCCTGAATGGCCAAAAGAACCTATTAAACCAGGTGAGGAGGGTAAAATTGCAGTAACATTTAACTCAACTGGCAAACAGGGTAAACAAAACAAAACAATCACATTGGTTGCGAATACAATTCCAAATACTAAAGTTATTGCTTTAAAAGGAGATGTGTTAGTTCCAAAAGGACATGAAAATGATCCTGTTTCAGAATAATATTAATTACTAAACTAAAAAATAATAATGAACAAACTAGCAATTTTATTAATGTCGGCACCAGAAGGTGGTCAAGGTGGAGGAGGAATGCAAACTCTTATAATGTTTGGATTAATTTTCGTGGTTTTCTATTTCTTTATGATTAGGCCACAAGTAAAAAAACAAAAAGAACAAAAACAATTTAGAGAAGCTTTAAAAAAAGGGGATAAAATTGTTACTATTGGCGGTATTCACGGTAAAATTGAACAAGTAAACGATGATACTGCAATAATTGAAGTGGAAGGTGGAAATCGTTTAAAAATTGAAAAATCAGCTATTGCTAAAGAATTTTCTAGTGAAGAAATGGAAAAAAAGTAATAAAGGTTGAATAAAGTCTTAACTGATATTAAGAAAAATTTAAGTAAAGCTTCTGTAAACAAGAAGCTTTACGTGTTTTTGGTCTGTCTATTTTTATCTACATTTTATTGGTTAATTAATGTTTTGGGTAACCAATATACTTCAGAGTTACATGTTGAAATTAACTATAAAAATCAGCCCGAAAAATATGTTATTTTAAGTGAGTTGCCTTCAAGTTTTAAAACAACAGTTACAACTGATGGATATACATTGTTAGCATATCAACTAAAAATTAAAAAACCTTTTGTAGAAATAAACCTTGATGATTATCAATTTGAAAAAGGGAGAAATTTGAATGAAATTCTTGTAGATGATTTTAGAAATGATATAAAAAAACAATTAAGCGACAAGATTGAAATTAATGAAATTACTCCAAAGAAAATTATTGTACGCTTAGATGATAAAGTTATCAAAACATTAATAGTAATACCCTTTTATAAACTCAGTTTTAAAAATCAATATCAATTATCCGATAGTGTAAAAGTAAACCCTAATACGATTGAAGTATCTGGTCCAAAACATGTATTGGATACACTAAATTACATACCTACGGTGTTCGCTGAAATTAATAATATAGAGGGTTCAATTCAAAAGACGATAAAGTTGGATGCTAATTTCTTTGTTAAGAATCATTTGCAAGCAGTTAATTCAGAAGTTGATATTAACATAGTTACCGATAGGTTTACAGAATATAAATTAACCCTGCCCATTAAAATAAGAAACAATCCTGATAGTGTGGATGTAAGCATAATACCTGAAAACATTGAAATCAAGTTTATGATTCCGTTGAGTCAAATATCATTATTAAATTCAGAAGAATTTAGTGTAATTGTTGATTTTGATGAGCAGAGTAAAATTTATAAAAAACTTAAAGTACATTTAGTTAAACATCCTTCGTATTTAAAATCAATAACAATTAAACCTGCAAATGTTGAGTATGTCCTCAAAAAAAAATAAACTTAAAAAGCCTATTCTTGTTGGTTTAACCGGAGGTATTGGAAGTGGAAAATCTACTATCGCTAAAATTTTTCAAGCATTAGGTATTAAAGTTTATAATTCGGATGATGAAGCAAAAAATATCATTAATACAAACCAAGAAGTTATTGTTAAGATTAAAAATAAATTTGGAGACAGTATTTATGTTAATGGATTTTTAGATTCAAAGCAATTAGCCTCAGTGGTTTTTAATAATAAAGAAGCATTAAATGAGTTAAATGCTATTGTTCATCCTCAAGTAAAATTTCATTTTGAAAACTGGGTACTTCAAAACAAAAAAGAAAAAGTATTAGTTAAAGAGGCTGCTATTTTAATTGAAAGTGGAGCAAATAAGGGTTTGGATAAAGTTGTTTTGGTAACAGCTCCAGAAGAGTTAAGAATAAGTCGTGTTTGTAATAGAGATAAATCTAATGAAGAAGATATTCGAAAAAGAATTAAAACTCAAATGACTGATGATGAAAAAATGCCTTATGTTGATTATGTTATAAAAAACAATGAGGAAGAATTTCTTCTTCCTCAAGTTGTAAAAATTTTAGATAATTTGTAGTAAAAGCTATTTATCTATATCGTCATCACCACTATCATCATCACTATAAAACTTTCTCATCACTCTATCATCTTCTTTAGCTTTTTCTTTACGTTGTTCCATTTTTAATTTATCCAATTCATCTGGATCATATTTTTTGAATACTTCAACTAAGTTTTTTGCTTTATTGGAATTAGAAGCATCTCCTTTTTGAGATAGGTACTCACTTACAATAAGCATTCCATGAGCTAAAACTCCAGCAGTAACTTCTGATGGTTTAAAGTTTTCGTTAATTGAGTCAAGTGCAGCTAAGATGTTTTTGTCTCCTTCAACAAAATTCTTAGATTTTACTTCGCATATTCCTTGCCAAAGCAGTAGAATAGGGTCGTTTGGTAATGCTTTTACGGCATATTTATAAGCACCAGCGGCTTTTCTGTAATCTTCCATTAAAAAATAATGTTGACCAAGTTTGTTGGATGTATCAGCTAATAAATCATAATATTCTAAATAATCGTTATAATACTCATTAGCTTTTGAATCTTTTTTATTGAAATTGTATAAATATTTTTGAGCACTTTTTAAAGCTTTATCATATTCTTCACCTTTACCTTGAGGGTATTTATCAGGTCGTCTAGATATTTGATAATAACCCATAGAAACATATAGGTATGGTAATGGGTGCTTTTTATATGAATCATTTTGAGTTAATGACATGGCTTTATCAACAACTTTGTCATACTTTTCATCAACATACAAGAAAACCAATTCATCAATTTTCTTATCATTATCTTGTGCATTTATTTTAGTATAAAACAATGCTGAAATCAATATTACTGTAATATAACTTTTCATAAAAAATATAAATTTTGATTTAAAATTAACTAAAATTACTTGTAATGCAAACAAAGATAATGCCCAATTCATTTTACTGGGTATTTTTGTACAAATTCTTTTAATAAATAATATGACAGATAGAGTTCAAGTGGAAAAGCAAGAGAATGAGTTGGTAATAACTATTAAATCATTTAAAGATGAATCAAAACAAAAAATGCTTTTAGTGTGGATTGTTTTATTTACAGTCTGTGGATTAGCTATTGTATCTCAGTTTTTTTACGATTATGATAAATCGAGTAAACTTTTTTTTGCGGTTTATTTGGCTTTTTGGATGTTTTTTGAGTTTAAGGTTATTTATGCTTACCGATGGAGAAATTCAGGTTGCGAAAAAATAAAAATTAGTAACGATAAAATTGAGTTAGTTAAAGAAATTGGCAAAAGAGGTATTACTCAAGTGATAACATTAAATGAAATAAGTAATTTAAGATTATTTGAACCTGAAGAACCTGGTTTTGTTAAAGCAATGAACGCATCGTATTGGAATATTAACAAATACTCAATTGCATTTGAATATCAAAATAAGCCTGTTCCATTTGCAATTGATTTAGAAAAAAATGAGGCAAAGAAATTGTTAAAGGAAATAGGGGATTTTATATCAAAAATCAAGAAATCTTAAAAACAGAAGTCTTAATTCGTTTGGTGTTGATATTTTCAATTACTTCTTCGTTAACAAGGTTTTGTGCTTCTTTTTCAGCAAAAACCTCTTTTATGTTTTTTATCGCACCCGCAGGTACATTTTTAACAATAAACAATTCCATGAGTTCTTTACTTTTAAATTGTTTAAAATAAGGAGTTAGGTCATGGTGCAACAGAGTTCTATTTTTTACTCTTAATTGATTCGTTAAATAATCATTGTTGCTAAGAATTTTATCTGCCCCTAAAATTTCAAGCATGTGTTGAAATTGAGTGTCACTCCCTATTGCTAATACAATCTGTTTATTGTCTTTTGTGATAAATATTTCACCATAAGGTGCAATGTTAGGATGCAGAGAACCTAAAGCTTGTGGGATATGGTTGTTCATTAACCAATTACATGCTTGATTTTTTAATGTAGAAAGTGCAGCATCGTATAGCGAGACTTCAACAAAAACTGATTTATAATTTTTTGTTCGATTATATAAGGCAACAAGTAACCCTTCTTTTAATTGATGAGCAGCCACGATGTCGATTAAAGCTATGGGTAGTTTAATTGGACCACTTTCTGGTGTTCCATTCATCGACATAAAACCTGTCTCGGCTTGTAAAACAACATCAAAAGCAACTCGTTTGTCATCTGAACCGAACCCATTGATACTTCCATAGATAATTTTTGGATTTATTTTTTTTAAAGTGTTATAATCCATTTTGAGTTTTACATCATCCCCTTTCTTATAGTTAGCAATAACAATGTCGGCTTTTTTTACTAATTCATGAACTTTAGCGATATCTTTTTCTAGTTTTAAATCAAGAAATAGAGATTCTTTATTCCAATTTACTGAAGAATAGTAAGCTGAAACATTTGCTGTTTTGTTTTCTGAAGATAGCTTCCAAGTTCGAGTTACATCTCCATTTGTTTTACTATTTTCAATTTTAATAACCTTGGCCCCCAACTCTGCAAAAAACATTCCTACATCTGGACCAGCCAAAACACTTGCTAACTCTAATACAACTAAATCTTTCAACATCTTTTTTAAGGAAATCTACCACCCGAAAAGTAGTATTTGTTATAATAATCTTCGTTTAGATTGCTAATGATAACCCCACTTCGAGTTGAGGCATGTATGAAATTACCATCTTGTAGATATAATCCGACATGCGAAATTTGGTTTTTATAAATTTTAAAAAATACCAAATCACCTTCAATCAAATCTTCTCTATTCTTAATAGGGATTACTTGTTGGTATATATCTCTTGATCCACCCTGAAGTTGCATGTTATAAACCTTTTCATAAAGTTTTTTAACTAGTCCTGAACAATCTATTCCTTTTTTTGATTTTCCAGCATAATTATAAGGTGTTTCTGCCCATTGATATGCTACAGTGTATAATGCATCATAACTACAAGAGTCAATAACAATTCCATTTCTACAGAAAAAATCGTTAATAATGGGTTCTACATAATAACTTTGTGAAAAGCTTATCTTACTTAAGCTTAAAATGGCGATAAAAACTATTTTTTTCATTGTGCTAACTAATCTTTTTTTACCATTTTAATAAACAATTCTCGACCTTCTCTTGGTGTAATTGAATTGTAAGCTTTTTTCATAATTTGAATATCAAAAAAAGGAGAAAATAAACCTTTGTATTCTTTTTCGTTGCCACCAAATGGAGGTTTGTCATTATTTAAATCATCATTAAATAAAAGACCAACTAACTTTCCATTTTTGTTTAAAAGCTTATGCATTTGAACAGCATACTTTTTCCTTAATTCAGGGTTAATTGCACAAAAAAAAGTTTGTTCAATAATTAGGTCAAAAGTATCATTTAAGTCAAAAAAATCCCCACAAATAAGGTTCGATTTTTTAAAATTTGGTAATCTTTTATTGAAATTCTCAAGAGCCGAAGGAGATAAGTCAACTAGATAAACATTTTTAAACCCTTTATTAATCAAGTATTCTGCTTCATAAGCATTTCCACATCCAGGTATTAAAATTTTTATTGATTTATCAGAAATCTGATCAATGTATTCCTTTATTGGAGTAGAAGGATAGCCAATATCCCAACCTATCTCCTTATTTTTATATCTATTATCCCAAAAATCTTTAGTTAATTCCACCATTTTTTTTCGTTTTGTTAGGTGTTTCGCATTCTCCTTTACTATCACCATGAGCTTCATGTGCTGGCCATGCAGACTCAGGAATTTCTATTGTTTGAGGATTCTGATTGTTTCCAGGAGGAATGTGGCAGATTTTTATTTTGGATGTTGATTGTGGACAAGCACCCAAAACATCGCCATGAGCTTGATGATTACCCCATTCAGCTGCGCTAACATTTAAAGTGGTTTTAGTTCCAGTTTCAGCATCTGTATGGCAGATGTCAAAGTTGGTTTTTGGATTACTCGTTCCTGTTGTGCAGCTCCCCAAAATATCTCCATGATTTTGATGAGTGATCCATTCAGAGGTTTGAATTGTCATGGTTTCTTTAACTCCATTAGAATTTATATGACAGATTTCCATATATTCAATATTGTCATCAGGACATTTACCAAGTGTAGCACCAATACTTTCGAAATAAGATAGCAAGTATTTTTTTATGGTAATATCTTTTTTATTTAGACAAATATCAACAGGTGTTTGATCGAATCCATCACAACTACCAACTAAATCACCATGTGCTTGATGGCTTGGTAAGTCAGTTTTATTGATTAGCATAGGTTCTAAATCACCATTAGTTTGGTTAATATGACAAATTTGGATTTGAGTTGAATTTGTGTTTCTGGGGCAAACGCCTTTAGTATCACCATGAGCAGCATGATTAAACCAATCTTTTTCATCAATCAAGATATTTGATTTCTGTCCAGTTTCTCTATCAACATGACAGATTTGAATTTGAAGGTTACTAACAACACGAGGGCAATCACCAATAATATCTCCGTGAGCTTGATGTATAGACCAATCCGTTTCAGGGATTTCTAATTTTTGTTTTACTTTGGTAACAGGGTCGGTATGACAGATGGTGATGTTTTTTACTTCAATAGGGCAAGAGCCTTTAGTATCACCATGTCCAGCGTGAGTAAACCAATCTTTTTCATCAATCAAGATATTTGATTTCTTTCCGGTTTCTCTATCAACATGACAGATTTGGATTTGAAGGTTACCAGCAACACGAGGGCAATCACCAATAATATCTCCGTGAGCTTGATGTGTAGACCAATCTGTTTCAGGGATTTCTAATTTTTGTTTTATTTTGGTAATAGGGTCGGTATGGCAAATGGTAATTTTTTTTACTTCAACAGGACAAGTGCCTTTAGTATCACCATGAGCAGCATGGTTAAACCATTCATTTTCATTAATTTCAATCTCTTGGGTAGTTCCATTGTTGTTTTTATGACAAATAGTAATTTTATTAACAGGAGATGTACATGAAAGAGAAAATTCTTTGCTAACAGTTTTTACATTGTTTTTTGCAACAACTTTAAAAAGATTTTCTCCAATTTTTAGATCGATTGTTGAATGTAAAATACCTGCTTGAAGATAGTATAAATAAGAAGGAACTTTTGAATTGTTTTGTAAAAATTCAATATCTTTTTCATTGGTTATATTTTCAATTTTTACTTCAATTTTTACCTTACAATTAGGTTGATTAAAGGTTGTGTTTGTTGGGTTTAACAACGTAATTGTTGGAGGATTTGATATTGGATTATCTATTGGTGTTGGAGTAGGATTTGGTACCGGTGAAGGAACAGGTGTTGGAGTCGGTTGTACCGGTGTTATAGGGTTTGTTGGTACAGGTGTTGGTTCTGGTTTAGGGTTTGGTAAGGGAGTAGGTTTTGGTGGTGCAACTGGATTTGATGGTTTTGGAGGAGGATTATTATATGTTTGTTCAACGTGTTCGCGTGATTTGAATATGTAAAATATAAAACCGATAGAAGTGTAGTGGTAAATGTCTTGAATAAATGATGGATGTCTGTCAGATTGATGCAGTTGACCATCAAAAAAATCTGTTTGAGGAAGTGATGTTTTGTGTTCTAGAGCAATTGTTAATAATGGAGCCACTCTAAACCCAATTCCAAAACCTAATGTAGGAGTAAAAACAAATGAGTTTGGCGTAACATTAGGAAGACTGGTTTCATAATTTAAATCTCTCAACGATTTAAGTTGTGATTTAACGTCGGATTTTGATAAATCAATTTTTGAGTAGTCATACAAATTTCCTAATGCATCAAATTGATTAGTTTCAGACTTGTATTGAGTTGCACCACCACCTACAAATAAATAAAATAATACACCATGTTTAATGTAAAGTTTATTAAACTTTAACATCGCTTCTAAAGAGTATTCGTTTAGTGTTGTTCTATTATTCAGGAATAATGGTAGATTAGTGTAGTTGTTCAAAGGGTTTTCAAATCCGTTTATAGCACTATTACTGATAAAGCCATCGTGTAAGTTCAGTTCTGTGCCATAAGTAGTTCCGTATAAATATCTGCCACGTAATGAAAATCCAAAAATACTATAGCTATTTTGTATGAAAGCATATTCTAATGTTGCACCCACACCTAGTCCGAACAAATCGTTTTTTATATCAGTTGTTTGATACGTGCCACCTAGGTTAAAGCCAAATTTTAGACGACCATACTCGTTTGTATATTGTTGAGTATGGGCAGGTTTAGAAGATAAAAAAAATAAAATTATTAGAATTAAAAAATAAAAATGTCTCATTATAAATTTTGTAAAAAAAAAAGCACCAAGATTATTTTCTTGGTGCTTAAAATTAATTTTTTTATTTCAATTATAGATACGTTTGAAGATTGTTTGTTCTTGAAAGTCTTCTCATTCTTCTTAAACCTCTTTCCTTAATTTGTCTAATTCGTTCTCTTGTTAAACCAAAGTGGCTACCAATTTCTTCTAAAGTCATTTCTTTTCTACCACTTAATCCGTAAAATAAACGAATAACCTCTGCTTCCATTCCTTTTAAGTAGGATAATGTTCTTTCAATGTCAGTAGATAATGACTCATGAATTAAGGTGTCGCTTGGAGCTGGTGTACCATCACTTTCAATAACACTTATTAAACTGTTATTATCTTCATCGTTAGCCATTGGAGCATCTAATGAAGCTTGTTTTTTCGACATTTTTCTAGAGTTTTGAACTTTCTCTAAATCCATGTCTAATATATCAGCTAATTCCTCATCAGTTGGTTCACGCTCCATGGTTTGTTCAAATTCGCTTGACGCTTTATTTATTTTTTGGATTTCACCCAAACGGTTGTGAGGTAAACGAATTGTTCTAGAGTTATCAGCAGCAGCTTTTAATATACTTTGTCTAATCCACCAAACGGCATAAGAAATAAACTTAAATCCTTTTGTATGGTCATATCTTTTTGCAGCTTCAATCAAACCTAAGTTTCCTTCGTTAATCAAATCTTCTAAAGTTAAACCAGTATTTTGGTATTGCTTGGCAACACTAATAACGAATCTAAGGTTTGCTCTTACCAATCTATTTAACGCTCGGTCGTCACCATCTTTAATTTTTTGAGCCAAATCAACCTCTTCATCAGCTGTAATCATCGGTTCACGAGAAACTTCCTGAAGGTATTTTTCGAGAGATTTACTCTCTCTTTTGGTAATTTGTTGTGTAATTTTTAACTGTCTCATTCTTATATTTTATCTAGTTCTATGTTAAACCTATAGTATCAAATATCGTGCTAAACATTAATTTAGATTTATTCTAAATATCGTATGCTTGTATAACGTATATAATTGACAAAATGTTGCTTCTATTATGAAATTTTAACGTTTAATTAACTTATTGTTTATTGACATAATGTCATGTTTAATTAACCAATCAATAATTATTTATTCTTTTTAATAACTATTTTATCGTCGGTAAACTCAATACTCCAAGTGTTATCAAATACTTTCGGTATATACCTGTGATATAGGTTTAATCGTACATTTTTATTTTTTACTTTTTCTTTCTCACTTTGTTCTCCAGTAAACTCAAATGAATTTACATTTGGGTGTTCGTCTTTATAAATACGGACAACTTCAACAATAGTTGCCATAACTTGATAAACTTCTCCTTTGTTTGTTATGCTGTATTCTTCACCTTCATATTCGTCGTTGGTTACACCAAAAACTATTGTGGCGTTTAATATATTGTCTTGTTTTCTACCAAATCGCACTTCGTAATTAACTCCAGAATCGGTTGTAAATGAATAAATAGTGCCGCTTTTAATAGCTGGAGGGGTAATTTTATATGGATTAACTTTTGGCATTTTGAATCTGCGAAGATTTAAAAATTTTGTTAATTAAAAAAATAAAATTTAGCTTGTTTCAGGATTTATTACATTTGAGGCAAATTTTAAGTTTAAATGGCAAAATTTGGTAAGTGGTTAGGTAGTGGAATAGGTTGGGCTTTTGGTGGTCCTATAGGTGCTATTTTAGGTTTTGCCGTGGGTTCGGCAATAGATTCAGTAGTTAGTGTTGAAGGGAGTGTTGTTACAGGTAGACCACATGGTAGAAATCAACCCAACGATTTTAGTTTAGGCCTATTGGTATTGATTGCCGCTGTGATGAAAGCTGATGGTAAGGTCGTTAAATCAGAGTTAGATTATGTTAAACAGTTTTTTCTTAAACAGTTTGGATCTGAACGAACCCAAGAACTTTTAATTACTTTAAGAGAAATTCTTAAAAAGGACATTCCTGTTCAGGATGTTAGTTTACAAATTAAGGCATACACATTGTATCCTGCTAGGTTGCAGTTGATTCACTTGTTGTTTGGTGTTGCTTCGGTTGATGGAAATGTTGATGTAGCAGAATTGAACGTGATTAAAGATATTGCAGCGTATTTAGGTATTACTTCGGTTGATTTTGCTTCTATAAAAGCAATGTTTTTTAAAGAAGTGGATGGTGATTACAAGATTCTTGAAATTGATAAAAATGTAAGTGATGAAGAGGTAAAGAAAGCTTACCGACGAATGGCGATTAAATATCACCCTGATAAAGTAAGCCACTTAGGTGAAGAATTTCAAAAATCAGCTAAAGAGAAATTCCAAAAAGTACAAGAGGCTTACGAAAATGTGAAGAAACAACGAGGAATGAACTAATTAATCTTGTTTTTTGTAATACTCTGAGCGCTTATCTTTTAATGATAAAGAATCAGCTTGCGGTTGCTTTAATTCAATAAAAAAAAGTTTAAACAAGTTATAATCATACTTACTTTTAACAGTTTTCTTTTGTTGTGATTCCTGTGGGTCGTTGGTTTTAGCAAAACCATTTAGGCTTAATAAACCTAAAAATAAAGTAAGAATAATAACTTGAGCTTTCATATCGAAAATGTTCTTATTTCTCCAAATGTATATAAATAATTACAAACAGAACTATTCTTAACACTATTTAACATTTTGTTATGACAAAATTACAATGGTACAATAATGGCTAATTTAGTTTTGTGGACAAACAAGAATTAAACAAGTTTATCAATGCCATTTTTTATCCTGCTATTTTTGTAGTAGTAATTTCTATTATTCATTTTGTTCAGTACGCATTTGATTTTAATTTACACCAATTTGGTATTTATCCTAAAGATGTAAAAGGTTTAAAAGGAATTGTTACGGCTATTTTTATTCACGGAAACTTCAATCATTTGTTTAATAATGCGATACCAATATTAATATTAGGCTCATCGTTATTTTACTTTTACAAACCAGTAGCACTTAAAATTGTAGTATGGATAGTTTTAATGGGTGGATTTTGGACTTGGATTATGGCTCGTGAGGCATATCATTTTGGAGCAAGTGGATTGATTTATGGCTTATTTTCTTTTTTATTGGTTAGCGGGTTTATTCGATTAAACAAACAGCTTATTGCACTTTCGTTTTTTGTAGTTTTAGTATACGGGAGCATGGTTTGGGGTATATTTCCAATAAAGTTAGAAATATCATACGAGGCTCATTTTTGGGGATTTGTTTCAGGAATAATTTTAGCGATATTTTATCGTAAAGAAGGTCTGCAAAAAGAAGTTTTTGTTTGGAATGAAGAGCAAGACGATGATGAAGATGAGAAAATAGAATATTGGAAATCGGGATACGATGAAGAAAATTATACCATTGATTACAAAGAGAATGAAAACAATTAGTGGTGTTTACTGTAAGAATCTAATAACCATTTAATAGCAGAATCCATTTTACTAAAAACTTTAACGGGATTATGTGATTTTGTAAATTTCACATAGAAGTTAGCCAGTATCCTATTGTGCAAGCTATCTATTACAATAGCTTCTGCAACTCTAACACCTTTTGTTAAGGGGTGTTTTGCAAAATGATTAAGAGCTTCATTAGAAATTTCCCCTCTTACATTAATAGAATCAACTAAAGATAAAAAAGAATTTCCTTTAGCTAAATTGAACATGGTTTGATTAGCTTCTATGGCATCATCTAATTCAAAAGCAATTCCGTCTTTAAATCGAATTTTAACAATGCGGTTATCATATAGCGTTATAACACATTTCTCTAAATCGACTTCTGTAATAAAATTCATACTAGTTACTGAATATCTTCGACCAATGTATTAAAAATTTTGATAAAAAAATAATATTCCGCAACACTTCTATGTAAAATTTTCCAGTCAACTACTTATTTTACCATTAGTGTAATTCAGTTTTAAAAAGATGAAGTATATAATTACATTAGCAACTTTAAATTTGTAATAAACTAAATATAGTATATGAGAAAAATTTTATTGTCAGCTGCCATTTTTTCCATTTCAATGGTTGCAGGGGCGCAAAACAAAATTGAGTTTGAACAATACAAACTAAAAAATGGGATGAATGTTATTTTACATGAAGACCATTCAACTCCAATAGTAGCAGTAACGGTGTTGTATCATGTTGGTTCAAAAAATGAAAACCCTGAAAGAACTGGTTTTGCACATTTCTTTGAACATTTATTATTTGAAGGTTCTGAAAACATTGGAAGAGGTGAGTACATGAAAATTGTTCAAAGCAACGGAGGGATTTTAAATGCAAACACCTCATTCGATAGAACGTTTTACTTTGAAATTTTACCATCTAATCAATTGGAATTGGGTTTATGGTTAGAATCGGAAAGAATGTTGCATGCAAAAATTGATGAGACAGGTGTTGAAACTCAACGAGAAGTGGTAAAGGAAGAATATCGTCAGCGTTACGATAACCAACCTTACGGAACATTTTTACCAGAAATGTTTAAAAGAGGTTTTGAAGTTCATCCATATAACTGGGTTCCAATTGGGTCGTTAGAACATTTAAATCAAGCAAAAATTGAAGAGTTTAGAGATTTCTATAAAACGTATTATGTACCTAACAATGCTACTTTATCTATAGCTGGAGATATTAACAAACCAGAATTGAAAAAGTGGATTGAAAAATATTTCGGTGAAATTCCAATGGGAACGAAAGAAATGAATAGACCTAAATTGGTTGAGCCTGTTAAACGTAAAGAAGTTAGAGATACTATTTATGATAACGTCCAATTGCCTGCAGTTATGATGGGGTATCATACTCCAGCTCAAGGAACACCTGATTCTTATGCAGTAAGTATGTTGGCTCAAATTTTATCGCAAGGTAAAAGTTCTAGATTACAAAAAAGTATTGTTGATGAACAACAAAAAGCCATTTTCGTTGGAGCATTTCCTTTTCCTACCGAAGATCCAGGAATGGCTTTAATGTTTGGTGTAACCAATATGGGTGTTGCTATTAACGACTTAGAGACTGCAATCGACAAAGAAGTAGAAAAAGTTCAAACTGAATTGATTTCTGAAGAAGAATTTCAAAAATTAAAAAATCAGATAGAAAATGATATGACTACTCAGAATTCAAAAGTAGAAGGTATAGCCGAAAACTTGGCAAACTACGCTGTATATTATGGCGATGCAAATCTTATCAATACCGAAATTGATCGTTATTTAAAAGTTACTAGAGAAGACATTAAGCGAGTAGCCAACGAATATTTTAGAAAGGATAATAGAGTGGTTTTACACTATTTACCTAAATCAGAGAAAAAGTAATTAATAGAATTTAACGTATTGAATAAATATATAAAGATGAAAAAAATTATATCAATAGTAGTTGCTACATTATTTATAGGTGGAGTAACATTTGCTCAAAAAAAATTAGACAGAAGCATTAAGCCAAAAGCTGGTGCAGCTCCAGTAATAAAATTGGGTAAAACACAATCTTTTACACTCGAAAATGGGTTAAAAGTGTTTGTAGTAGAAAATCATAAATTACCAAAAGTTTCTTTCTCTCTTTCGTTGGATGTTGATCCTGTATTAGAAGGCGAAATGGTTGGCTTTAAATCGGCTACTGGTGAATTGTTGGGTACTAAAACCCAAAACAGAACAAAAGACCAGATTAATGAGCAAGTTGATTTTATTGGAGCAGATTTAAAACCTTATGCTGATGGAATATACGCTTCATCATTAAAAAAACACCAAGAAAAATTATTGGATTTAATGTCTGATGTTTTAATGAATGCTGTTTTTACACAAGAGGAATTAGATAAAATTAAAAAACAAACCATTTCAGGTATTCAAAGTTCAAAAGACAATCCTGATGCAATTGCTGGAAATGTTGCTTCTGCTTTACTTTATGGTAAAAACCATCCTTATGGAGAAATTTCTACTGAGAAAACAGTTGAAAACATCACTTTAGAAAAATGTGTTGATTATTACAAAACTTATTTCAGACCAAATGTGTCTTATTTAGCAGTTGTTGGTGACATTACTTTAGAAGAAGCAAAACCGTTAGTAGAAAAATATTTTGCGAAATGGGAAAAAGCTGAAGTGCCAGTAAATAAATTTAAAACGCCAATGGCACCAGAAAAAACTACTGTTGCGTTTGTTCACAAAGAAGGTTCTACACAGTCATTAATAAACATTACATACCCAATTAGTTTAAAACAGAATAACCCTGATGTGATTAAGGTTAAAATGTTAAATTCAATTTTAGGTGGAGGAATGACTGGTAGATTGTTTATGAATTTACGTGAAGGACATGGGTATACTTATGGTGCTTATTCGTCAATTAATCCAGATGAATTAGTAGGTAGATTTAATGCTAGTGCTAAAGTTAGAAACGAGGTTACTGATAGTGCAATCATTCAATTTATGGTTGAATTAAGAAGGATTGCTACAGAGAAAGTTTCTGAACAAGAATTGCAAGATATTAAAAGTTATTTAACGGGAACATTTGCTTACTCGCTACAAGACCCTCAAACTATTGCCAATTTTGCTTTAAATATTGCAAAATATAAACTTCCAGAAGATTATTATACTACGTATCTACAAAAATTAAATGCAGTTACTGTTGATGACATTAAAGCTGTGGCTGAAAAATACATCAAACCTGATAATGCAGTAATTTTAATTATTGGAGATAAAGCTGTAGCTGAAAAAGTAAAATCTTTTAGTGCTGACGGTAAAGTTAGTTTTTACGATAATTATGGAAATGACTATGTAGAAGCTTTAAAACAAGCTCCTGCTGGTGTTACAGCACAAACAGTATTGGATAATGCAATAAAGGCAAAATATGGTTTGCCTAAAGGTAAAGCGTTAGATAAGAAATTAAGTAAAATTAAAGACCTTACTGTTAAAATGAATGCTTCAATTCAAGGACAAACCATAGGCGTTACACGTTACCAAAAAGCACCAAACAAATTTGCTATGGTTATGGCTATGGGTACTATGGTTATTCAAAAACAAACTTTTGATGGAACTGTTGGAAAAGTAAGTGGAATGCAAGGAAATAAAGATGTAGAAGGCGCTGATTTAGACGATTTAAAAGCAAGTTCTGAGATGTTTGCTGAGTTAAATTATGAAAAACATGGTATTAAACACACTTTATTAGGTATTGAGCCGCTTGATGGCAAAGAAGCTTACAAAATGGAAAAACTATCGGCTTCTGGTGAGAAAGAAACGGTTTGGTATGATGTAGCTTCAGGGTTACAGGTTAAAACCATGTCAGTTCAAACAAACGAAGATATGGGTGGTGAATTTGTGGTAATGGGTTTATATTCTGATTACAAGGAAGTAAATGGAATTAAATTCGCTCACAAAATTAAACAAAGCTTTGGTCCACAAGTGTTAGATATGGAAGTAACTTCGGTTGAAGTTAACACTAAGCTTGGTGATGAAGTATTTAAATAATTTTTGAAAGACCTATCAAAACAAAAAAGAGAGCTGCTCAATTGAGCAGCTCTCTTTTTTGTTTTACGCTTGATGCTTTTGGTTGGTTCTAACGTTTTCGATGTTCCACTCCAATTCTTTTTCGAATGAGTTAACCCTGTGCTTACAATCGGTTTTTGTACAAACGCTGCAAGAGAGGGGTTGACAATAGTCGTTATGTACAAATAATTCTACACTTTTTCCAAAGTCTTTTTGTACAATTCGCTCTATTTCATCAATTTCAGCATGAGCTTCTTTTATATTAAAATACCAAGGTAAGGTCATGTGGCAATCAATATGCAAAATGCTACCATATTTAATTATTCGGAGGTTGTGCAAATCAATCCAATTGGATTTTCTATTTTGATTAATACACTTAACTAATTTTTTTAGCAGTTCTTCATCAGCTTCATCCATAATGCCAGAAATGGATTTTCTAATAATCTGATAACCCGTAAAAATGATAACACTACCAAAGATTAACGCAACCAAACTATCGAGCCACATGATGTGTGTAAATAAAATAATAATTAAACCAACAATAACACCTATGGTGGTTAATGTGTCTGATATTAAATGTTTACCCGAAGCAATTAGAGCAACGGAATTGGTTTTCTTTCCTTTTTTTATCGCAATAAAACCAATAATGAAATTGACTATTGCGGCTACAACAATTAATACAATTCCTAAATCAAGTTCTTTTATTTGTTGTGGATTAATCAGGTGATTGATGGCTTCGAAAATAATCCAAAGACCAGCAAAAGCAATCATAACACCTTCGAGTGCTGCAGAAATAAACTCTACTTTTCCGTGTCCGTATGGATGGTTTTTATCTTTAGGTAAAGAAGACAAATACAAACTGTACAAACCAATAAAAGCGCTAATAACATTTACAATACCTTCAAGGGCATCGGTTAAAATAGCTACAGAATTAGTAAGGTACCAAGCAGATAGTTTTACAATAAACAGTACAACACCTGTTGCTGCAACTATTTTCTGAAAATTGTAATTGTCCTGTTGATTTTTCAAACGGTCAGGTATTTCTCTTTTAATATATTAAGGTGGTGTAACTCATGTCCAGAAATGATGTACGCTATAGATAAAACGGTTAGTTTATTACCATTAGCAGTACCTGATTGATTTAGCATTTTTTCATTAAAGTTGCTAAACAAGGTTAAAGTTGATTTTCGAACAGCTTTATATTCTTTTAAAATATCTTTAAGTGTTCTTTGGTTTGCACCCGAATTTAATACGTATAAATCATGGTCGAAGCCAGGTAATTCTGTTTTATCTTGTCTAGCAAAACGCAATGCTCTTTCGCAAAAAATACGTTCGGTATCAATAATATGTACCAACAATTCTTTAATCGTCCATTTCTTTTTAGCATAAGCAAAATTACCTTGTTCTTCAGTTATGTTTTTCATGGCTTTTTTAACCTCTTTGTGAGAAATTTTTAATGCCTTCAGAAAATTTTCTTCTTTTACTAAACTAATGTAGTGATTAAAATAATCAGCAAAATTGTGTTCTTTTAAGCTTTCCATAACGATTGTTTTTCTCAAAATTAAGGTTTAAATCAAGTTAATTTTTAGATACGTTGATTTTATAAAAAAAACATTAATCTTGTAGTCGCAAAAGAAATTAACAGTATGGCAAAAATTAAATTTGGAACGGACGGTTGGAGAGCAATAATAGCTAAAGATTTTACCGTTGATAATGTGGCTCGAGTAGCAATAGGAACAGCAACGTGGTTAAAACATAATTTTAAAAAGCCATCGGTAGTGGTAGGGCACGATTGTAGGTTTGCTGGCGAACTTTTTGCTGAAACTACGGCTAAAGTATTGGCTAATGCAGGAATTAAAGTTTATTTGGCTAAAGATTTTGTTTCTACACCAATGGTAAGTTTAGGAACGTTGAAACAAAAAGCTTCGTTGGGAGTTGTGTTAACAGCTTCTCACAATCCACCATCGTACAACGGTTACAAACTAAAAGGTAGTTTTGGAGGACCTCTTTTGCCAAAAGAGATTCAAGAAGTGGAAGATTTAATTCCTGAAGCCAATACCATTAATTTAGAAATACTTGACATCAATAAATTGATAGAGAAAGGAATGATAGAGTACATTGATTTAGAAACGATGTATGTTAACCATGTTGAAGCTAATTTTGATATGGAAAGCATCAGAAAATCTAAATTGAATTTTGCTTATGATGCTATGTATGGTGCTGGGCAAAATGTAATGCGAAGATTGTTACCTGAAATTGATTTTTTACATTGCGATCATAATCCAGGTTTTGAGGGAGTTGCTCCAGAACCAATCCACCGAAATTTGATTGAATTTTCTGAAATGATTAAACTATCGGACGGACAAATTAATTGTGGATTAGCTACCGATGGCGATGCTGACAGAATTGGTTTGTACGATAGTAAAGGAGAATTTGTAGATTCTCATCATATTATTTTGTTATTAATCAAATATTTGGTTGAAGAGAAAAAATTGAAAGGTAAAGTAGTGAATGCGTTTTCGGTAACACCAAAAGTGAAAAAAATGTGCGATTATTTTGGACTAGATTACCAAGTGGTGCAAATTGGCTTCAAAAATATTGCTGGTATAATGGTTAAAGAAGATGTGTTGTTGGGTGGTGAAGAGTCGGGTGGTATTGCGGTAAAAGGTCATATTCCTGAGCGAGATGGTATATGGATGGGATTGATTATTTGGGAATACATGGTTAAATCGGGTAAAACATTAGAACAATTGATTGAAGATGTTTACAAAATTGTAGGAGCGTTTAAATTTGAGCGTATCGACTTGCATTTAACAGAAGCAGATAAGCAACGTATCATGAAAAATTGTTCGACCAATGCTTACAAAAAGTTTGGCGATTTAGAAGTGCGTAAAGTTGAAGATATTGATGGCTATAAGTTTTTCTTTGATAATGACGAGTGGGTAATGATTCGACCATCGGGTACAGAGCCTGTTTTAAGAACCTATGCAGAGGCTGCAACTACGGAACGAGCATTTAAAATACTGGAGAAAACTCACCAAGAGTTTAAAGCATAAAAAAAGAAGCCTTTACTTTTGTAAAGGCTTCTTTTTTGCAATAACGATGGTATGTACTTCAACATCATTTTGTTTGGGATAATCTACCTTTATTGTTTTTTCAATGGTAAAAGCGTTCAAGTTTAAATCAGCTTCAAGTTGTTTTAAGGAATGGTAATTAAAGAAAACCCTATCGCCACTGTTACTGGTTTTGTAGCCAGAATCTTTTTCATTGCCCTCTACAAAACTAATGTAAAGTATTCCTCTTTCGGTAAGCAGGTTGTTGCAATCTCTTATCAATGTAGAACATTCTTCGTTGGAAAGATAAGGTAGGCAAAACCCACAAACAATAGCATCAAAAGTTGTCGTTATAGTATTTAGGTTACGAGTATCCATTACTTCAAATTGAGCAGTTGGGTTGTTCTTTTTAGCCAATTGTACCATGTTTGGAGCAACATCAATACCCAAGATGTTAAAATGAGGATGTTTGGATAATAAATATTTGGTAATGTTGCCAGGACCGCAACCAATTTCCAATAGTTTTGGGTTGTCTTTTTCTAACAAAGCACAAAAGGCATCGTAGCTTTGGTTGTACAAAGCTAAATCCATAAATTTTTCTTCGTACAATTGGGCTATTTTGTTCCAGGTTTCGAATGTTTCTTGGTATGGATTCATTAGTTTTTAACGTTTTGTGTATGGTGTCGTAGCATCCCGTAGGGTGCTATGCACTATACATATTGTTGTGGCAAGTTTTTATAGTTCAATTTGAATTGATTTTTGATTAATCAAAATTTTATAGTCATTTTTCATTGGGTCAGGTAAAAAGCTTTCGTCTA
Organism: Flavobacteriales bacterium; assembly: GCA_020635795.1. NCBI lineage: Bacteria > Pseudomonadati > Bacteroidota > Flavobacteriia > Flavobacteriales > Flavobacteriales bacterium. The sequence continues at coordinate 1,639,160 of JACJZD010000001.1, read as the reverse complement.
TAAATTTGGACCACTTAGGAAGTAGTTTCTTATATTTTTTAAAAATATTTTCAATTACTTTTTCTTCAAGTCCAGCCCCTTTCATAGCGCTTTCAAAATCTTTCCGTTTAATTTTTTTCTTTTTCCCATTTAGATTTAATGCAAGGTCTTCATCGTCTCCTTCCATAACTAGTTCAGATGCAACTAAGTCATAAGCGGGGCACAAGTCATATGTCAAATTTCTTTTTAATAAGGAGAAGTTTTTTAGATGCATATCGTTGTTTCCGGTTAAAAAACTGAAAAGAACTAGTTCATAATAATTCGTTACATCTAAGCCTGGATTGGCTGTATACTTTTTAATTGCTTTCGCAACTTGTTCATATGACCCTTTGTATTTATGTTCGGTTAGCCTTTCTGTTAATTGACACATGTCTTCCATGTGTGATTTTTTACCATTATTTCTGTCAATTCGTTTGGTGATATAAGCTAATTGCCCTGATTTGAATTTTACCAGAGAATGTTGAACCGTTTTGATTTTGCTAATTTCAGCCAAATGCATTGTTAAATCTTCAATTTCTGGAAGATTAGAATATAAGTTGGTTTGAGGTTTTAAAATGTATTCCCCCCATAGCCCAACAATTGTAAAACGTTCAGGTGTATCTATTTCATTGCTTAATCCAAGTGAAATTTTTGGTTGAACACCCGTTACTGTTCTTTGACTCTTTATTACTTGTTCTGCTAGTTCTAATATTTGATCTTCTGTAAAATCTAAAATTGGTGGAGTAGAATTTCCGTAAAATATTTTACTACACTTTGGGTGATAACCTTGTTTCCCAGCTGGAGTTTTTAACTCTGTTGAATTGATTTCCTTGTAACAGTAAAGACATTTGTTTTCCATGACTTTAAATTGCTTCAATTGATACGGCCCCGATACAATCTTGACATGCTTTTAATAATATTTCCATTCTGTCCCTGGAATTTAATTTCCAATTTTTTTGAGCGATATCCAATAACCAACCCTCTGGTATTAACCCGTCAAAAAAAGGGAACATTGTTTTGCTTTCAAATTCTTTGTCTGTAAGAGGTAGAGTCAAACTAACAGGTTCGGCTTCTTTTGATTTTAGATAAGATTGATCATATAGAAAATGAAATCCATTTTCATCTTCTGTAAGGATACCAGCCATTTCATCATACATATATACTTTAGCTTTCTTCATTTCATGTGTGTTGCGTTAATTATTTAAGGTCACATGGAACTCGCATATCCAAATGATTAGATACTCCTAATAATTTTACGGCTCGTTTCTTTCTGATTGTACTGGACCAAGTTCATGGCCAAATAATGATAATATTTGATTCACTTTATCCATTTGTAAGCTTTGTTTCCCTTGTTCAAGGTCCCTTACAAACCTCAGTCCTACACCGGCTTTGAATGAAAGATCTTCTTGAGTTAACCCAAGATGTTTTCTTCTTTTTTTTACAAATTCACTTAGTTTGTTCATTTTGTATATACCTTTTCGGGTATAAATATACAAATATATATTGTAAATATACCTTTTCGGGTATAAAAAGTATTTGAAAAGTATCTTTTATACCATTACGGGTATAATTACGGGTATTTCAGTGACAGTATACCTGATTGGGTATAATCTAATTAACTACAACGTTCCGGCTAAAAAGCGTAGAAACGGTTTGGTTGGTTAGGTCTATGATTTTTAGCCATTGTTGGCGGTTCGTTTTTTATCATTTTCAAGATTCATTTATTCCAATAGGGTCTTTATAAATGAGTAAAGAATATGTGTAGTGTCTTTGGAAGTTATAAAAGGCATTTGTTCAAATGATCGTTCATAGGTCAGTTCCTTGTTTTTTATCTTTACGTAGTCCATAGTTGCGGGATCCATAAACATATAACCTTCAGGAAAAGTCGTTACAGTGTCAAGTCTTTTAGTTTTAAATTCCTGAAATATGCTGTCAATATCACACTCTACAGTCAGGTCAGTAACTTTTTTGTCTTCAGTCTTTTTAAAAATTGTTCGGCAATATGATTTGTCACTTTCTGTCCACTTCACTGTAGCTCTACCACTGTAACTTGGTCCAAAGCAATTTCCATTGTATGAACTATAAAAAATATATTGATCTTTGCTTTCGAGGTCAGCTTTTATAGTGTTTAAAGTGTCTGTAAATGAATCTGGTAAAGGGTATCTCTTATGTGTCAAATTATAAAACATATTACAAGAATTTAGAGAAACAGCTAAGGCTGACAATAGCATTATTGTCAGTGCAAAAGTTCTTTGTTTTATGCTTGAATTATTTGCCAAATTATTTATCTACTTAAGTAAAGTTTTTCGCTTTATACAATGACCGCCAACGTTTTGCAGCTAGAACTTGTGCGGTTTTGGAACACTCGTCTACCGAAACGTTTAAATAAAGATACTATGTTTCTATGCATTTGCAAAATGAAAATATGTTTCGCGAAGCGACCTTGAAATTTGCAAATGCTTTGATGTCGCCCGCATAAGTTTTAGGTGCTGTTACCACCAGTTTTATTAATCTATAAACATTTTCATTTCGCTGATTTTCTCTATTGTCTTTGTGTCAAGCAATTTCGAGTCAACATACATATAGTAATCATAACCAAAATTTAACGATACTATTGGTGATTTTAATTCACACCAAATTATTTCTCTAAGTATTAAACGAATTGCAACTTCGATGTCAGACCAATTTAATTTAATACCATTTTTAAATGTCTTATTGATATAGTCAAGTGAGATATTCATATTTTTTAAATATCCTTTTACTTCCAGTTCGGTAAATTCCGATTTGGACAGATTAGCCTCAAGACTAACAACTTCCAATTCAACAACATTATTTAAATCTAAGATTGCTTTCACAGCTTGACAATAGGAATTTTCTGTAAGGTAATATTCCTCAAAGGTCGGCAAGTTATATTCAGGCTTACCAATGTCAGAAATAGATGTCCACTCACTATCAATTAAATAGTGTCCAAGTGAATTCCTGTTTGCAGGGTTATATTTCGTTATTCTATGTGTCGCCATAAAATTGGTGGTAACATCCGAATAAATGCAATTGCATTTATTCGCGAAATATATTTAACCAAATATAATCATTACTCAAACATCAAGAAATCCTGCTCCAGTTTTTTTTGTTGCGTTTAATGTTGTTTAAAGCATGTACCAATCGGTAGTTTTTTTCTAGTTTTAGGTTGGCATCTTCTTTTAAAATTTCTACGGCTTGGTTGCGTGCTGCTTGTAATATTTGTCCGTCGCGAGCTAAATCGGCAATTTTTAAGTTGAGCAGACCACTTTGTTGGGTGCCTTGTATGTCGCCAGGTCCACGCAATTTTAAATCTACTTCGGCAATTTCAAAGCCATCGTTGGTTCTTACCATGGTTTCTAATCGTAATTTGCCTTCGGGGCTTAATTTGTTTCCACTCATTAAAATACAATACGATTGTTCTGCCCCACGCCCAACTCTTCCACGTAATTGGTGCAATTGCGATAAACCAAATCGCTCGGCACTTTCAATAACCATTACACTGGCATTGGGAACGTTTACGCCAACTTCAATAACAGTGGTAGCCACCATTATTTGAGTTTCACCTTTTACAAATCGCTGCATTTCAAAATCTTTGGCATCCGATTTCATTTGTCCGTGTACTATACTTACTTGGTATTGAGGCATCGGAAAACGGCGTAATATACTGTCGTAACCATCCATTAAATCTTTATAATCAAGTTTTTCCGATTCGTTGATTAAGGGATAAACCACATAAACCTGTCTGCCTTTTTTAATTTCTTCTTCCATCATTCCAAATACCCTCAAACGTGAAGAATCGTATTTGTGAATGGTTTTTATAGGTTTTCGTCCAGCTGGTAACTCATCAATTACCGAAACATCCAAATCGCCATAGAAAGTCATGGCTAATGTTCTTGGTATTGGGGTAGCAGTCATTACCAAGACGTGAGGGATGGATGCCCCACCCCGACCCTCCCCAAAGGGGAGGGAGTTAGTAGCTGCTGTAATTATTTTGAGGACATTGTCGATGTCTAACAATACCTCTTCGTTGGTAAAGCGAATAACTTTAAAACCCAAATCATTCAGAATTTGAGTTCTCATTTTATCGGCTTCTAGTTGTTCTGGAGAGTTATGATATTTTCCGTCAACCTCTATAACTAAGTTTTTTTCTAAAGAAACAAAATCAACAATAAACTCGTCAATAATGTGTTGTCGTCTAAATTTAGAACCAAGTTGTTTTGTTTTAAGGTTAAGCCATAATACTTGCTCTGCTTCAGTAGTTTGTTTTTTTCTTTCTTGTTGATTCGCTTTTAATAGTGAATAAATTGAAGGTCGAGCAGTTTGGTATTTATAGAGCACTTTTTTTAAAGCCTCTCCGTCAGCTGACGGAAGGTTGGAGGGGCTACTTGTTTTTGCCCATAATTTTGCTCGTTGTGCTACACCAAAACGGTGCTGTTCATCGACTACTACATAGCCCAGTTTATTAAACTGTACATGGTCTTCGAGCAAGGCATGCGTTCCAACCAAAATATTTAATGAGCCATCGAGTAAAGTGGTATTTATTTCCGCTCTTTTCGCTTTTTTTGTTGAGCCAGTCAGTAACTCAATGGTTACGTTCATGTCTTGCAGCAGCTCTGATAAACCTAAATAATGCTGCGTTGCTAAAATTTCGGTGGGAGCAATTAAACAAGCTTGATAACCATTGTCAATAGCAATTAACATGGTTAGTAAAGCAACTACTGTTTTTCCACTACCCACATCTCCTTGCAAAAGCCTGTTCATGTGTTTTCCAGAGCCGATGTCTTTACGTATTTCTTTAATAACACGTTTTTGTGCGTTGGTTAATTCGAAAGGCAAATAATTGTTGTAAAAGGTATTAAATGTTTCACCAACATCACTAAATACGTGTCCTTTTAAGGCTTGAGTTTTCACTACTTTTTGTCGTAATAAGCGTAGTTGTAGAAAAAACAACTCTTCAAATTTTAACCGAAATAATGCGCGTTGCAACATTTGTTCATTCTCTGGTGCATGAGCATTGATTAATGCAATTTCTTTAGGTAATAGTTTTAGTTTGTTCAGCAATTCATCAGGTAAGGTTTCTTGTATGCAGCCTTTAATTTGTGCAATTAAATTTTGCTGTATTTTATGAATCCCTTTGGCGGATAATCCTTTATTGGTCAGCTTTTCTGATGAATAATAGACGCCTTGTAAACTGATAGCATTTGCCACTAACGATTGCTCAACCAATTCCATTTCTGGATGTGTAATGTTGTAGCTGTTTCTAAAATAAGTCGGTTTACCAAAAACAATGTATTCTTGATTTATTTTAATGGATGAAGACAGCCATTTTATCCCTTTAAACCATACCAATTCAATTTCTCCAGTAGCATCTTTTAATCTTGCTACCATTCGTTTTGCTCGTTTTTCGCCTATGGTTTGAATGTTGGTAATTTTACCTTTTAACTGGATGTGGGCTTGATCGGAATTGATGTCGGCAATTTGATAAACTTTTGATTTATCGATGTATCGAAAAGGGTAATATTCTAATAATTGACCAAAAGTATAAATGCCTAATTCTTGCTGTAACAATTCTGCTCTTGAAGGACCAACGCCTTTCAGAAATTCAATTTTGGTATCAAGTAAATGGTTATTCAATTAGTTGAATTTAACTGTTGAGTATAAAGTTAAGGATTTAGTTAATAGTAATCAGTCTACAGTACTCAGTTTAAAGTTTACAGTCATTAGCTTTCAATAAACCATTAACTAATAACCAACAACTACAATAGCATTCCAACAATTACGGCAGTAAATAAAGAAGCTATAGTACCACCAATCAATGCTCTAAAACCAAATTTTGAAAGCATGCCTTTTTTAGTTGGCGCAAGTGCACCGATACCTCCAATTTGAATACCAATAGAAGCAAAGTTGGCAAAGCCACAAAGTATGTAGGTTGCCATTATAATTGATTTTTCTTCAGCAAATTTTCCTGCTAGTTTCATTTCTCCTAACGAAACATAAGCTACAAATTCGTTAAGGATGGTTTTTTCGCCAAGCAATTGACCAACCAACACCATGTCTTCAGCACAAACTCCCATTAACCATGCAATAGGAGCAAAAATATAACCTAAAATAAACTGAAAAGATAGTCCGTCAAAGTTTGTGCTTGCAATAATCATTTCGTTTAAAGCAGTCCAATCGCCAATTTTAAACAATATGTAATTACACATTGCCATTAAAGCAATAAATACCAATAACATACCTCCAACATTTACTGCTAATCTAATTCCATCAGAAGTTCCGTTGGCAATAGCTTCTAAAGCATTGGTTCCAATTTTTTCTTTTGAAACTTCTAGTTTTTCATCAAATTTTTCGGTTTCTGGTACCAATATTTTTGCAGCAACAACAGCTGCTGGAGCCGACATTACAGATGCTGCTAACAGATGTTTTGCATAAAACAATTGCTGAACAGGGTCATCGCCACCTAAAAAACCAATGTAAGCGGCTAATACACCACCAGCAATGGTTGCCATTCCTCCACTCATTAAACACATGAGTTCTGAGTTGGTCATTTTACTCAAGTAAGGTTTAACCAATAATGGAGCTTCAGTTTGACCAAGAAAAATATTACCTGCTGCAGCTAAACTTTCGGCACCAGAAAGTTTCATGGCTTTTTTCATTACCCATGCAAAAACATATACAACTTTTTGTAAAATTCCCCAATAGTAAAGCAAGCTAGTAAGTGCAGAGAAGAAAATAACGGTGGGTAATACCATTATAACAAAGTTTACCAACGGCATTTCAATTTCGCCACTAACAAACGATTTAAAAAGAAACATAGTCCCTTCTTGTGTAAAGCCAATAACCTTAGTGAAAATTTTACTTACAAACTCAAAACCACGTTCAACCACAGGTACTTTTAGCACCAAAATGGCAAAAATAAATTGAATGGCTAATCCTTTTCCAACAAGTGACCAATTAACTTTACGTTTGTTGTTACTAAAAAGCCAAGCAATAGCAACCAATACTGCCATTCCAAGAAGTCCTTTTAGTATAGCAGAAATGTTTATAGCAAGTAAAATCAATAGGGTTTGTTTTAGTTTTTATTTCTATTGTCTAAAATAGCTTTTATTTTAGATGCTTCTTCATAATTTTCGTTATCAATAGCAATTTGAAGTTTACTATTCAGTTCATCTAACGACAAATCAGCTAAACTTTTTTTAGGAGTGGCTGGTTTTGGTTCGTTCAGTTCTTCTTCAATTTCTTCAATTTGTTTCTCTATTTCATCGGTTTTATCGTTGGCGGTATCATCTAAAATAATTCCAGCGCTCGATAGAATAAATTCGTAGGTATAAATTGGGCATTTAAAACGAACTGCGATAGCAATGGCGTCAGAAGTTCGAGTTTCTATTTCTACTTCTTTACCATCCTTTTCAGAAATTAATTTAGCATAGAAAATACCTTCACGTAAATCGTAAATAATCACCTCTTTAATTTGAATATCAAAAACTTCAGAAAAAGATTTGAATAAATCGTGTGTTAAAGGTCGTGTAGGAGTCATGGATTCTAACTCAATGGCAATTGCTTGTGCTTCAAATCCACCTATAATAATTGGTAATCGTCGTTTTTCACCTTTGGTTTCACCCAAAACAAGAGCGTAAGCTCCTGTTTGAGTTTGACTGTATGAAAGACCAATAATTTCTATTGCTATTTTATCCATATTAACTGGTTACTAATTTTTAGTTGCTGGTTACCAGTGTTCATGTTGACTAAGAACTTCGGTCTTCCAGCTTCCAACTTCTTCTTTAATTACTGGCTGCTTTAAATTTCTTGAATGCTTCAACTAGTTTTGGAACAACATCAAAAGCATCACCTACAATACCATAATCAGCAGCTTTAAAGAATGGTGCTTCAGCATCGGTATTAATTACAACAATAACTTTACTACCGTTAACACCTGCTAAATGTTGTATTGCACCAGAAATACCTATTGCAAAATACAAGTTTGGACGAATAGCTAAACCAGTTTGACCAACGTGTTCGTGGTGAGGTCTCCAACCAATATCAGCAACTGGACGAGAACAAGCAGTTGCAGCACCTAAAACAGTTGCTAATTCTTCAATCATACCCCAGTTTTCTGGACCTTTTAATCCTCTACCTGCAGAAACTACCAAATCAGCTTCGGTTAATGAAAGCTCTGTAGATTCTTTTTTAATTTCTTTTACTTTTAAACGAGTTGTTGGTAATTCTACTGCAAAATTTACGATTTCTGGAGTGGTATTGTTTTCAATTTTTTCAATAGAGTTGGGTAACACTGAAATAATTTTAACTGAAGTTAATACTTCTACTTCAGCAAATGCTTTACCAGAAAATACTGCTTTTTTAACTGTAAATCCTGCATCTGTATTTGGCAATGCAATTGCACCACTTACCAAACCTGCATCTAATTTTGCAGCTAAGCGAGGAGCAACAGCTTTACCCGAATAATCGTGGGCAAATACTATTACTGTAGCGTTTTCTGCTTTTGCAGCTTCGGCAATCACTTGCGCTAATTTTTGTGGGTCAAAGTTATCTAAATCACCATTGTTGGCGTGTAATACTTTGCTTACACCATATTTGCCTAATAGAGCAGCATCAGATACATTTCCAGTTATCACAGCAGTAGCTGATGAACCTATTTTTTTAGCTAATTGAGCACCATAGTTAGCAGCCTCTAAAGCATTTTTTGTTAATGTTCCGTTGTTTGAATCGGCGTATATTAAAACTGACATAATTCTTAATGTATTAATTGGTTAATGTAGCAATTGTTCAATGTTGACAAAAGTATATATGTAGGAACAAATTGGTACATTTTATAATTGTTAAATTGATTTATTAAATAGCTTTTGCTTCGTTGTGTAGTAAGTTTACCAACTCTTCTACATTTGCAGCATCAACATATTTACAAGCCGATTTTGCTGGAGGCAATGTAAACGATTTAATTTTTGTAGCGTTAGTTGCATCAGATGCAGCAACAACCGTTAATGGTTTTGTTCTTGCAGCCATAATTCCTCTCATGTTTGGAATACGAGCTTCTGCCATACCTTTTGCAGCACTTAACACAAATGGAGTAGAAGTTTCAATCACTTCAACACCACCTTCAATTTCTCTTTCAATGGTAGCGTTGTTTCCGCTCATATCTAATTTAGAAGCAAGAGAAACATAAGGAGCATTCATTAATTCTGCAACCATTCCTGCAACTTGAGAACCATTAAAGTCAATGGTTTCTTTTCCGAACAATATAATGTCGAAACTATTTTGAGTAGCATAATTAGCTATTTGCTTTGCTACAAAAAGAGCATCCTCAGTTTTAGCATCAATTCTAACAGCATCATCAGCTCCAATAGCTAAAGCTTTTCTAATAATTGGGTCGTTTTCTGCACCACCAACATTTAAAACGGTAACGTTACCACCGTTTGCTTCTTTCAATTCTAATCCTCTTACCAAAGCATACCACTCGTCGTAAGGATTTACAATAAATTGCACACCATTTTCGTCGAATTTGGTGTTGCCATCAGTAAATGCAATTTTCGATGTGGTATCAGGAGCTTTACTAATACATACTAATATTTTCATCTGATATATTTTAAATTATTTTAAGTAGAAATTTAATGCCAACGAAGTTACCAAATAAAGTCTTAAAAAAAACATGATTTTAAGCAGTAATCGTACTTTTTATAAACACTTTTTTTGGTTTAAAAATGCTTTAGAGAGTAGAATGATGTTAAAAAGAGCAATGAGTAGTATGGGTATTAAAGGAAGGGTGTAGCGTTCCTCTATTCCGCGCTGGAAATAACACAAAAATAAAACATAAATAAAAGTGGGTAAAAATAGGCTGTTAAGAAAATCAGTGTTCCACTTGAAACAAATAATATTTAGTAACAACGCTAAAAAACATAATACATGAAGGCTAAAAAATAACAAACGGAAAAATTCCATTATGATATTTCCTCGTAAAGTAACCTGAAATAAATAAGGCGAGAGATTAGAGTGAAAAGCCATGACTTTAAAAACTTTTAAAGGAGAAATAACGTGATATTGAAACCAGAATTCGTTTTTAAACTCAGTAGTTAATGCTTTAAATTGATTTACCACAAGCTGCTCTTCAGGTATTTTGTATTCGGGCATAGGAATCCCTTTGTCGTAGTATTGTTTTTGTACAAGAATAGCTTTTTGATAATTTCTAAAAACATTGGTTAGTTTATCTTTTCCATAAAAATCTACCACATATTTAGGAAAATTATCAATGATGAAATGGATGTGTGAAATGGATGTGTCGCCTTTAATTGCAGCAGTCCAAAAGGGGAGGGAATAGGAGTGATAAACATGCCCCTCTACTCCCCAGGATTTATTAAAATCCCAAAAACTTTCTAATGTTGGTCTATAAATAGAATTGTTATCGGCATAATAAATGGGATAAATACCCACGTATTTGTCTGCAATGTTGTAATTTCTTATTTGCCATAATACCATTAAGCTTGAGGCAATTGCACCTAACAGTATTATTTTTTTTAGTGGCTTTGAATACGATTTATAGATGACAATCGGTAGTAGTAGACCAAACACCACTAAAACAGGTCGAGTTACAAACAAATAAGCAAATACGAGAGCGGCTAACCCAAAGAATATATTTTTATGTTTTACCGATTGGTGGTAAAAAGCTTTGGTTAAAAAATAAAGGTAAAAAATAGTTAAAGCAGGAGTTATTCCTTCTGTTAAAGTATAGTATAAAAAACCTGTAGCGAATGGCGTGAGCCCATATATTACAGTAATGATAAATGCAATAAGCTCGTTTTTTAATAGGTTAAAACCAATGTGATATAAACAATAAACAGACAAGCTGAACAAGATGATTTGTATTGTTTTAAGGAGTAAAAGAGCATGGTTTTCGTTAAGCAGTAAACAGCAATAATACAATGAGCCATATCCTGGAGTGTGGGAAAAATAAGCGATTTTACCAGGTATATTGTTTTTCCAAACCCCTGTTTTATAATAATTGGTTGCAGGACCTAAATAACTCCAATCATCAGAAGTTACTACTGTTTCTCCATCTCGAATAAGTTCTTGTGGGAGTTGATTTAAATTGAGTTGATTAAAAAAAGTAGCTGTAAAAAGCGATAAAATAACAACAGTCCACAACCAATTTTTCATCAGGTTTAGATTAGGTTTTTATCCACCAAAATTTTGGTTTTTAGTATCCCAGCAACGCTCAGACTGTCGGTTATTTCACCATTCATAACCATGTTGTAAGCATCGTTAAGGCTAACTTTCTTAAGTTCAAGTATTTCGTCCTCTTCTGGTTCAGGGTTGTGATACGTGAGGTCTTTTGCGATGTATATGATTCCAACTTCGTCAGAAACCGAATTGCTCAAATGCATATCCAGTAATTTTTCCCATTTTTCAGCTTTAATACCCAATTCTTCTAACAATTCTCGTTTTGCAGAAGTTAAAGGGTCAACATGGTGTTTACCACCACCTTCGCAAATTTCCCAACTGTACTGGTTTAATGGGTATCTAAACTGACCAACCAACCACGTATTGTTGTCTTTATCTAAAGGAATAATGCCAATGGCAATGTTTTTAAAATGTACCGTTCCATAAATACCATCATTTCCAGCAGCATTTACAACTTGGTGTTCAGTAACACTAATCCAAGGATTTTCGTACTTCAATTCACTATGTTTGGTTTTCCAAGGGTTTTTCATTGTGTGAATGGTGTTTCGTGTTTAGTTTTTTGTAAACTATATACTGTGAACTGACAACTGTCTACTGAAAAACCTTCTTCAATAAATCAGTAACACGCGCCAAAGGGTCTTTTCTAATTTTTGCTTCTTCTTTTTCAATCATTAAAAACAAACCGTCCATAGCTTTTGTTGTAATGTAATCTTCTAAATTGGGGTTCATAGGTTCAACAAACGGTACTTTGTTGTATGTATTAATTACTGGGTTCCAGTATTTTGTTACCTCCACTTTTTGAATGGCATTTTTTACAACAGGGTTGAATTTCACTTTCAGTTGGGCACTTGTTTTATCTTTTAAATATTGAGTGGCAGCATTATCGTTACCTCTTAAAATAGCAAATCCATCGGCAATGGTCATTTCTTTTATGGCATTAACAAAAATTGGAGCAGCTTCTTTGGTAGCAGTTTCTGCCGCTCTGTTCAAGGTCATCACAAATTCATCCACTTGTTTTTTCATGCCAAGATCTTCCACAGTATTTTTTACTTTTATGGCTTCTTCAGGAAAAGGAATAAAAATTTCTGGGTTTTTATAAAAACCGTCTAGTTTTGAAGTTAAGCTTGATGAGTTGTTTGTACCTACCGTTAAAGCCTCTCGTAAACCACGAATAACTTCATCGTTAGTTAAGCTAGGGGTTGTAGAACCCATTTCGGTACTCACTTGTTCCATTACTGAAGTCATTTCGGCACATCCTGCCAAAGTAATAAGAGTTATGGCTACTATGGTAATTTTTTTCATGTGTTGTAAAATGTAATTTTTTCAAATGTAATTAAAACATATTTTTTATGCCGAAGTATTTTATACCAATTTCTAAATCATAATTTTGAATAATGAATTTAGACATCATTTCTGTTGGCGATGAGCTTTTAATTGGACAGACGTTGAATACCAACGCACATTGGATTGCTACTGAGTTGGATAAAATTGGTTTTACCATTCGCGAACATGTTTCGATTAGCGATAACCGTGAACATATTTTAAACAGGGTGGATTATTCCATTAAAAATGTTGATGTGGTGTTGATTACGGGTGGGTTAGGACCAACCAACGACGATTTAACGATGCCTGTGTTAAACGAATATTTTGGTGGAAAATTAGTTGAAGACAAAACGGTTTATCAAGACATTGAACGGTTGATTTTAGGTCGTGGTTTTGAGATGAACGAACGAAACAAAAAACAAGCCTTGGTTCCTGATAATTGTAAAGTGGTGAGGAATATGCACGGAACAGCTCCAGGCTTGTGGTTTGAAAAAGAAAATAAAGTGGTGGTAGCCATGCCCGGAGTGCCTTTTGAGATGAAAGCCATGATTACCGATACGGTAATACCTTGGTTGAAACAAAAATACGTGTTGCCCGAAATTGTACACCAAATGATTTACACGCAGGGTTTGCCTGAATCGAAATTGGCAGAAATTATTGCTGATTGGGAAGATGGCTTACCTCAAAACATTAAACTGGCTTATTTACCTTCTCCTGGTAGGGTTAAATTGCGTTTAAGCTCAAAAGGCAATGACAGAAAAGCCGTACAACAGCAAATTGATGAGCAAGTGACAAAATTAAATGCCATTATACCCAACTACATTTATTCGTTTGATGGTAGAAACATAGAGGAAGTTATTGGCGACATGTTGCGAAATAAAAAAGCCACGTTGGCTACTGCCGAAAGTTGTACAGGTGGTTACGTTGCTCATTTGTTAACGAGTGTTTCGGGGAGTTCCGATTATTTTATTGGCTCGGTTGTAAGTTATGCCAACCAAATTAAAATTAACGAGTTGGGAGTAAACCCTGCCGATATTGAAAACCACGGTGCTGTTAGCCAACAAGTAGTAGAACAAATGGCAAAAGGTGTGTTGCAAAAATATGGAGTTGATTATGCTGTTGCTACCTCTGGTGTTGCTGGACCAAATGGTGGTACACCTGAAAAACCTGTGGGTACGGTTTGGATTGCTGTTGCTACCAAAACTACTGTAACAAGCAAGTTATTTACTTTTGGTAAAATACGTAGCATTAATATTGAACGTAGTACAATTGCTGCTTTGGGAATGTTGAGGGAGGTTATTAGTTAACCTTTTTGTCTTTTATGCCATCGTTTGTGTCCCACAAATGATTAGATTCTTTCATTTATGTGGGTTAGTATTCCAAAATCATCCTTTTCGTTTTCATAAAAATATGCAGACGAGTATTTATAGTCAGTAGCTAATTCCACTAACATCCACTTATCTTGTAACGGATTATTATGAATATAATCCAGTTTTTGATAAATAACTTCGGGAGTATATAAGTGGACAGGTAAAGCGTCTCTTTGCCAAAACTGGTGGGTTCTCGTCTCTAAATTTACCTTAAATTCACTTAATAATTTAGGGTTATTGGTTTGTAAATCTTTTAATATCAAGTGGCTGGTATATTTCATAAAACTAACATGAGGTAATTCTTTACCGTTTAACTCTAGTAATTCCCAAATGATATGGATATGATTGGGCATTATTACAAAACCATACAAAGCTATTTTCTTGTTATCTACTAAATATTTTAAGCTGTTTATGATGTAGTCTTTATACTTGTCGAAACTTAACAATTGTTTCCAATCGAGTATTGTAGCTGTGTAGAAATAAAGTTTGTTTAGTTCCATATTCCAAATGTAAAAAAATGATGGAATAGATATAAATAATCAAGTTTACTTTTTGTTTGTGGGACACAAACAAAGGCGACAAAAGGGAGAGTCGTTTAATGTTGTTTAATGTCAATTATTCGTAATTGAGTTCTTCTATTAACTAAATAAACCCCTTCACGAATGCATTCATCTTCATTTTGCAACTTCATTTGTTCAATAAATAACATATTTACAATTGGATTAGATTCTCCAAATCCAATAGCTTTTACTTTTGTGGAATCAATGTTATAATTTGTGATTAATTCAAAAACAACACTTTGAGCCCTATATTCAGAAAGTTTTAAATTGTATTTATCTGACCCCCTATGGTCGGTATGGTTTTCTAAGTGGCAATAAAGGTTAGGGTTGTTTATTAAGAACTTTGCAAGTTCATTTAATTCAGCTGTTCCTAGGGAATCTTTTATTACTCGTCCACCGTTATAATCATAATTTAAATCTAGACGGTGTATAGAGTTAATAGAAAATATAGTATCAGAATAATTAAATACTTTATCAGATTGTGAAAAAACAGATTTTGAAATAATTATTGTTAATAGTATGTAAAATAATTTTTTCATAAAAAGTATATTGTATCCAAATATAATACATAATTGAAAAAGAATAAAGTTTCTTTTTAAGAGATTAAAATGATTACAAAAAAAAGAGGCTAACCATTTGGTTAGCCTCTTTTTTTTGTAATTGTGGAGATTACTTTGTAGCAACTCTTTTTTTCTCTTTAATACGAGCAGATTTACCAGTTAAATCTCTCAAGTAGAAAATTCTAGCACGTTTAACGTGACCGTGTTTAACTACTTCAATTTTATCTAACATTGGAGAAGCCAATGGAAAAACTCTTTCTACACCAATGTTACCAGACATTTTTCTAATAGTAAAGGTTTCATTAGCTCCTGAGTTTTTTCTTTGTAATACAACACCTTGAAAATGTTGGATTCTTTCTTTAGCACCCTCTTTAATTTTATAATATACAATAATAGTATCTCCTGCTTTAAATGCTGGGAATTCATTTATTGGTGACAAGTCGTTTTCTACAAATTTTATCGCTTCCATGCTTCTTTAGTATTAAATATTTCCTTTTAAAAGGGCTGCAAATTTATACATTAATAATTAGTTATCAAACAATTTTTAAAATATTTATTCTACTTTTTGTTTGTCCATTTCCAACAATTGATTTTGGTACATGGTATAATAGGTTTTACCCAAGTCTAGTAAGCTTTGGTGTGTTCCAGTTTCAATAATTTCTCCATTTTCAATCACCAAAATTTTATCGGCATTTTTTACCGACGAAACTCTGTGGCTCACAATTAACGAAGTTTTGTCTTTCATAATGCGTTCTAAATTTTCTAAAATAATGTCTTCAGTTTCGGTATCTACCGCCGATAAACAATCGTCGAAAATCAATATTTTAGGTTCTTTAATAATGGCTCGAGCAATAGAAATTCGTTGTTTTTGTCCACCCGATAAAGTTACTCCACGTTCACCAATTCGGGTTTTAAAACCATTCGGAAACTCAATAATGTTGCTATAAATGGCAGCATTTTTTGCAGCTTCTTCAATTACTGCTTTGTGGGGCAAACCGTTTTTGTAACCAAAAGCAATGTTGTTTTCAATACTATCCGAAAACAAAAATACTTCTTGTGGTACATAGCCAATGTTTTCTCGTAACTCATTTAAATTGAGTTGCTGTATGTTTTCATCATCAATAAAAATAGATCCACTGGTAACATCGTATTTTCGTAAAATTAAATTGATGATAGACGATTTTCCAGAACCCGTTCTACCGACTATCGCTAGTGTTTCACCTTGTTTAACTTCAAACGAAACATTTTTTAAGGCATTTATACCCGATTCGGGATAGGTAAACGAAGCATTTTTAAACACAATGTTGCCCGAATAGTCAAAATGTTTTTCGGTAGGGTTTTCAATTTTTGGTTTGGTATCTAAAAACTCGTTTATTCTGGTTTGCGATGCTGCTGCGCGTTGCACAATAGAGGTTACCCACCCTATAGCAGTAACTGGCCAAGTTAGCATGTTAATGTAAAAAACAAACTCTAAAATATTACCCAACGTTACATTTCCGTTAATGTATTCAATACCGCCAATGTAAATCGTAAAAATGGTGCTCAAACCAATTAACAACATCATTACTGGGAAAAATACTGCATTAGTTCTCACTAAATGCATCGAACTTTTTAGGTATTCTTCGTTTTCGTCGTATAGTTTGTTAACGAACAATTTCTCTTTCACAAACGATTTTATGATACGAATGCCTGAATAGGTCTCTTGCGAAAGCGTAGTAATGTCAGATAGTTTGGCTTGTACTTTTTCGCTTTGTTTATTTATTCGACTACTCACGTAATAAATAATAAACGATAGAATAGGTAAGGGGGTTAGCGAATAAAGTGTTAGTTTAACATTGATGGAAAACATTACTGGAATAACCAATGCAAAAAGGGTGATAAGGTTAACACTATACATAATTCCGGGACCGATATACATTCTTACTTTGCTCACATCTTCACTAATTCGATTCATGATGTCGCCCGTATTGTTTTCTTTGTAGAACGAAGTATCGAGTAGCTGAAAGTGGTTAAAAATTTCGTTTTTTAAATCAAACTCAATCAAACGCGACATAATAATGATGGTTTGACGAGTAAAAAACATAAAAATTCCTTTGATAATAGCCAAAACAAAAACCACAATACCAAATGCTAAAATGGCTTTTCCAAAACTTAAACTTTGAAAAAAATCGCCAATAAAACTCGTGCTTGCAATTGCTTTACCCGATAGTTTGGTTTCTACCAAATTAAACGTTTCACGAATAATTTGTGCAGGATATAGTGCGAAAATGTTCGATAAAACAATAAAAATAGTTCCAAGTAACAAACGGTATTTGTACTTGAATAAATATTTATTTAGATGCTTTAACGATTTCATTTATGGTACTAGTTGGTGTGTTTCTATTTTTTGTCGAATATCTTTAACAAATCAATGAATAAAGATTATTTTTGCCCACAGAAATTAGAACTTTGCAAAAGTAAGTATCTTTAATTAGAATTTATAAATCTTTATAGAATGTCAACAATTTTGGAAAATCAACCTAAAACAGCTGTAAATACAGTGTTAACAGATATGTCGGTTTACGACCACGAGCAAGTGGTTTTTTGTCAAGACCAAGCTACTGGTTTAAAAGCAATTATAGCAGTACACAATACAGTTTGCGGTCCAGCTTTAGGTGGTACACGTATGTGGAATTATGCTACAGAGGCAGAAGCTGTAACTGATGTGTTAAGATTATCGAGAGGAATGACCTACAAAAATGCGTTGGCTGGTTTAAATTTAGGTGGTGGAAAAGCCGTAATTATTGGCGATTCTAAAACTCAAAAAAACGAAGCTTTGTTTAGAAGATTTGGAAAATTCGTAAATTCTTTATCAGGAAAATACATTACTGCAGAAGATGTGGGTATTTCGCCACAAGACATGACTTGGGTAAACATGGAAACCAATCACGTTGCAGGTTTACCAGGTAAAAGTGGAGACCCATCGCCAGTTACTGCCTTTGGTGTTTATATGGGTATGAAAGCTTGTGCAAAAGAGCAATTTGGTTCTGATTCGTTAGCAGGAAAAAAAGTGGCTGTTCAAGGAATTGGACATGTTGGCGAATATTTAGTTAAACATTTAACCGATGAAGGTGCAAAAGTTTACATTACAGATATTAATGAGGAAGCATTAAAAAGAGTTGCAGCAAAATACAAGGCTGAAGTTGTTGGTATTAATGCTATTTACGATTTAGATGTAGATATTTATGCCCCATGTGCTTTAGGAGCAACATTGAATGATGATACGTTGAGCCGTTTAAAATGTTCGATTATTGCTGGTGCAGCAAACAATCAATTAAAACAAGAAGATGTTCACGGTAAAATTGTAATGGAAAAAGGGTTGATTTATGCACCTGATTTTATGATTAATGCTGGTGGGGTTATCAATTGTTATGCGGAAGTTGCTGATTTAACAGAAGCTTGGGCAATGGCTAAAGCTGAAGATATTTACAATACCACAGCAAATATTTTAAAACGATCAAAAGAAAATAACATACCTACTTATGCTATTGCTAACCGTATGGCTGAAGAAAGAATTGAAGCAATAGCAAAAATAAAGACGAAATTTTAATACAAAAATGGAGTAATAAAGGCTTGGTTAACGAATCAATGCCTAACCTTTGAAAAAAATAAAATGATTAGCAGAAGATATTTAAGAGTAAAGACATTTCAAGCGTTGTACGCATATTTTCAGTCGGAAGATAAAAATGTGAATAAAGCAGAAAATGAACTTTTTTTAAGTCTTGAAAGAATGTACGATTTGTATATCTTCTTTTTAGCCATTGGTAGAGAGTTGGTTCATCAATCGGAATTAAAAATTGAGGAATTAAAAACCAAAAGATTACCTACCGAAAACGATTTAAATCCAAATTTAAAATTCGTTAACAATGCTGTACTTAAGCTTTTAGCTGAAAATTCGGCATTGAATAAACAATTAAAGGAAAAGAAAATTTCTTGGGCTGCCGACCAAGAATTGATTTCAAAATTTTTAGTGTTTTTACGTCAACATGAGGTTTTTACTACTTACATGAGTACAAGGGAAACCACTTTTGAAGAAGATCAAAAATTTGTAGTTGACATTTATAAAAAAGTAATTCCAGAACATGAGTTGATGTTGGCAGAGTTACAAGACAAAAGCATTTTTTGGGGATTTGACGAAATTGACTTTGTGCTGAGTATGGTTATTAAATCAATTAAACGATTCACATCAAAATCTACCGAATTTGAACCTATTTTAAGTCTTTATACCGATATGGATGAAGATGTGAAAATGGTAAAGGATTTATTTAAAAAAACCATTAACGACGACGATAAAAACTCTAAATTAATTGGCGACAAAACCAAAAATTGGGATGTTGAACGTATTGCCATTGTAGATATTATTTTAATGAAAATGGCATTGACTGAATTGCTTCATTTTAAAGCGGTACCTGTAAAAGTAACCCTTAACGAATACATTGATTTGGCCAAATGGTTTAGCACGCCAAACAGCAAGGTGTTTGTAAACGGTATATTAGATAAGTTGGTACTTGAGCTTAAAGCAAGTGGTGAACTTAAAAAAATAGGAAGAGGCTTGTTGGAGAATTAGTCTCTTAATTCAAATACACTTTTTTACTAATCATTTTTCCTTGACTATCAACTATTCTAACCAAATAGATTCCGTTACTATTGGTTTCTAATGGTATGGTTGAATTTCCATTTTTACTCCCTTGGTAAATTTCTTGACCATTAATATTAAAAACATTTACCTGATAAGGATTGTTTGAAGAAGTAGATATGTTAATATTTTTATTACTGGCAAAAAGGCTAAATTCATCTATTGCTGTTTGTTCTTTAACATCAGTTGCAAACATCATGTAGCTTGAAAGGTCAACATCAACTCTAAAATAAGTAATGTCTATATACAAAGAATCAAAGTGAGCAGGCATATGAACTTGTAATTTAATAACAGAATCTTGAAAATAATTGGTATCAGCTATAGGTATCATATTTTGAGGGGAAATTGAAACTACATTTCCACATAATTCACTATTTGTTATATCATTTAGTATAGCATGGGAATTCAACGCCATAGAATCAGAGCTTAAAATTGATAGAAGTGCATTGGGGTTAGATATTGTGTAATTTATGTAGTAATTAATATAGCCGTAGTTAGCTATTTCTGGAATACTTCTATAAAGTTGATACAAAGATTTTCCCCAATTTTTGAATATAACTCCAGTACCATAATTCCCATCATTAAAAAAATTTATACTATGCAATAATGTGTCTGGATTTGGCCAATTATGACCTGCAGTACTTGCAGTCGCTGAAGCAGGAAGACCAGTATAAAGTGAGTCAAAAGTATTTGCCCCGCCTTCATAAATAGTAGTCATTTGTGAAAAACCAAAATGACTGATGGTAATAAGAGTTATAAGAATTATAAATTTTTTCATAGTAATGAGATTAATTATAACTCAAAATTATATTGGAATGTTCTGTAAAACAACAAATGTTCAATTTATCTTTTGAACGGTCACTTTTTTGGTAGTTTTGTGCAAAAAAGGGTTAATTTATTATTTCTGCACCAAATAAAATAGCCGTATTAATCATGTATTTTTTGTGAGCACGAATTCCAACTCCAATATAAATGAGTTCGGGGTCTAATAACATTCTACGATGACGTAAACTTTCTTGCTCATCGTCTATCAATAAATCAACCACAATAGACAAGGCATCAGGGAAACCATATTGATTACTTTCTTTTACTTTTTTGAAGTTGGTTTTCATCGATTTTATTCGTTCAGCAAAACTTTCGTATTCACCCGAGCGATGTCCTTTTTTGCCTAACTTACCCATCTCTTTAGCGTGATTTACGGCTTCTTTAAACAATTCATCGTGAGGTTCTAGTATAGGTAAACGAGGCTGTTCTTTTAGGGTTTTTACCAACGATTTGTAATACTTGTTTTTAGGAATTTTCACATCGTCCATGTAATCTTTTAAGTAAGTATCGACAAACAAAGAACCGTTTATACGTGCTAAATTGATGTAAAAAATGACTTTTTTTTCTTGGAAGGAAAGTTCTTTCAGTTCTTTGGCAGAATTTGCCATTCTTAAATCGTTACTGTTCCATGTATCAAAAGGAGTAATTTTTTGAGCAAACAATACGCTAGACGACAGAAAGGTTAAAATGTAAATTACTGTTTTGAAGTAATTAATCATTAATAGTAGTTTTTTGGCAAAAGTAACTAATTAATTTTCTGCCGAATACACTTTTTCGCCATTAATGTAGGTGTATTGCACTTTGGTGCTTAAAAGCTCATTTTCTTTTACTTTCATAATGTCTTTGTCAGTAATAACAAAGTCGGCAAATTTGCCTATTTCCAAACTACCTTTTTCATTCTCCTCTAAATTAGAAAGTGCTGCCCAAATGGTCATTCCTTTTAGTGCTTCTTGGCGAGATAAGCCATTTTCTATTTGGAAACCACCTTCAGGGTAACCTTTAGCATCTTTACGAGCAACAGCAGCATAAAAAGTATTGATGGGGTTGATACCTTCGATAGGAAAATCTGTTCCAAGTGCGATTAAACCGTTTTGCAACAACAATTGTTGGTACGCGTAAGCATGCTTGATGCGTTCGCTACCCACTCGGTCTTCTGCCCAATACATATCAGAAGTTGCATGGGTAGGTTGTACCGATGGTATAATGGTATAATTTCTATACAATTCGTAATGACTAGGATCTAAAACTTGAGCGTGTTCAATCCTCCAGCGTTTATCGTTGGTGGTTTTTAAAACACTTGCGTAAACAGATAAAACCATTTCATTGGCAGAATCGCCAATGCAATGTGTGTTCATTTGAAAACCTTTTTCGTAAAGTAATGGAGCGTATTTTTCAAAATATGCTCTTTCATTTATCAATAAACCATAATGGTTGTATGTATGAATATCACTATACGGTTTTAATAAACAAGCACCTCTAGAACCTAAAGCACCATCGGCATAAAATTTAAACGACGAAACATTTAAACGCTCTGTCTTGTAAGGTCCTTTTTTTAAGTAGTATTCAAGTAATTCTTCCGATGAGCTAATCATAGCATAAATTTTTAGCTTCATTTTATTGGATTGTTGCAATTCGTCAAGTAAGTCGATTTGCTCCTTTTCTAAACCTGCTTCATCAATGGTAGTTAACCCAACTTTGAAGAGGTTTTTTTGTGCTGCTAAAAGTTGTTCTGATAGCAATTTTTTATCCTTTACTGGAATCGCTTTTTTTAATGAATCAACAGCGTTATCTAATAATATACCTGTTAATTGATTGTTTTTTTGTTCAATAATACCACCTTTTATAACAGTATTAGTGCTAATTTGAGCTAAATCCAGTGCTTTTTGGTTTACTAAAGCAGCATGTCCATCTATACGAACTAAGAAGATTGGTGTATTTGGAAAAAGCTCATCTAATTTTTCTTTGTTTGGAAATTCTTTTTTATCCCAATCGTTTTGATCCCAACCTCTACCTAAAATCCATTCAAAAGTATTCGTTTTACTATACGTTTCGATTTTGTTTAAGACTTGATTGAAAGAACTTGTACCAGTTAAATCTAACTCTTGCAGTAACGCAGCGTAATTGTATAAATGGCAATGAGCATCAATAAAACCAGGGTATACATTCATTTGTTTGGCATCAAGGTATTCTTTAGCCAAGTATTTATTTTTAATTTCGTTTTCAGCACCCACAGCGATGATTTTCCCTTTGTCAATGGCGATGGCTTCTACCACGTCAAACGATTCGTTAACGGTATAAATCTTGGCGTTGTGAACGATTAAATCAATTTTAGGAGTTTCACCGCAACCAATCAAAACAATAGTTAGGGCTATAAAAATAGATAAGGAGAATTTCATTATAAAAATTTAGTTAAAAATGGGTATTTCGATTTTAGTTTGTCAAAATCAATAAGCATTAAAAGTGCAATAGCTAAAAATGGTAATGCTGGTACTTTATATCTAACCAACGCTCCAAAAATAGGTATCATTAATCCAATAATGGTAAATAACGTAAATACAAATACCAAACAAAACAGAATATAAAACCATTCTTTATTGCCCTTTTTTGGAAACGCTAGTACGAGTACAAATAAACCAATAAACAATAAGTTTTCTAGCGAACTCATTAGTACAAAGGGCGAATACGATTCCCATAAATATGGTCGAATAAAAGTGTTTAGCCACGCATTTGGAGTATATTTTATAATTGAAACCCAATTGGTTAATTGGGGTAAATCAAAACTGCTGTTGGTTGGAAAATGCTGAACATATCGCATAAACTCTCCATGTTTATCAATAATAATATCGAAAGGACTGTATTTTTTGGTAAACAACACGATAGCAGAAACCATAGCCATTAAGCTACCAAAAGCGTAAACGAAACTTAAAAAGGGCTTGTCGGGTATTTTTTTATAGATAAGATAAGCTAACATTGGAGTAGACAGTGCTGCCAAAACATACAATTTGGTGTAAAGTAAAATAACGATAGCTATTACAATAAATAAAATGTGGTACCATTTGAATTTAATAAAACCTTGTTGAATCGTTAAGAGTAAAGTTCCAAGACCAAATAAAATCAAGCCTTCTTTTAATAAGCCAGAACCCCAAAACAATACCGAAGGAATGAAGAAAATGGCATAAAATAAAACTTTGGAATTATTCTTAAAAAAGGGTTTAAAAAACTTAAAAAGTGCTGTTAACCCTAATAAGGATATAAAGTTGATAAACACATTGTGCACATAAAAATGCCCAAACGAAAACAAATGAATAAAAGCATTAAAACGGATAATGATGTGACTATCACTAAATAAATTACTGTTAAATGCACGATACCAGAAAATCATTTTTCGGTAATAATGTTCGTCAAAATAGGCAGAGTCGTTATCAAACCCACACATCATTTTTACATAATCGAGCGGCTTGTTTTTTAACGCATCAAACATTATTTTACTATCATCAAAATACTTGTAAATATCGGATGTATTGCGGTCGGTGTAGTAGTAGGTGTATATTAATGTTAATATAATGCTAAACAAAAATTTTAATGCAAAGGCCGACAAAAACCATTTTTTAGACAATTCATCATCGTTAAAAAACTTACTTTTTAAAATAACAAAACAGAAAATGCTAAAATAGAGTATGGTTAAAATAATGTCCAAGAATAAATTTTTTTTAAAAGTATTTTTATTTTGATGAATCTACAAATTAAGTAAACTATTTCGTATCAGTTCTTTTTTACCACATAGAGACATAGGTTTTTAATGTTTCTCCATAAACCACCATTCTGAACTTGTCAAATTGAATAGAAGAAAAATGGGCGTTGATTACTATATGCGTAACGCACTTACGTTATTTAGTAAAACAATAGTTTATTTCGTCTTTGACGAAATACTATGTGAATACTCATTTGTGCTTGAGGTATAATTGTACCTATGTTTCTATGTGGTTATCAGTTTACTGGCTATTAATTTATTTATTACACGGTTTTAAATTAATTTTGAGCATGACTACAAAAGAACGTTACCAATTATTTGTTGAACATTTTAGTAAGGCAAACCCAACTGCCGAAACTGAACTTGAATATACCAATCCATTTGAATTGTTGGTAGCGGTTATTTTATCGGCTCAATGTACCGACAAGCGCGTAAACATTGTTACCAAAGATTTGTTTAGAAGATTTACAAGTCCTCAAGAACTGGCAGAAGCTGATGTTGAGGAAGTTTTTGAATACATTAAGAGCATTAGTTACCCAAACAACAAAGCCAAGCATTTAGTAGGTATGGGCAAATTGTTGGTGAGCGAGTTTAACAGCATAGTTCCGAGTGATGTGGATGATTTACAAAAATTACCTGGAGTGGGGCGGAAAACAGCTAATGTTATTGCTAGTGTTATTTACAATAAACCTGTAATGGCGGTAGATACGCATGTGTTTAGGGTAGCCAATCGGTTAGGACTAACCACTAATGCCAAAACACCGTTAGCGGCAGAAAAACAGTTGACGAAGAATTTACCCGAAGAGGTGATACATGTTGCTCACCATTGGTTAATATTGCACGGCAGGTATGTTTGTGTGGCTCGAAAACCCAAATGCTCAATCTGTGAGATTATCAGTTTTTGTAAATCGTTTGGGAAGGTTTAACGGTTTCGGGCTTTGCGTTGGTGGGCTTTTGAAACCGAAAACTGTCTGCCAGCACCAACGTTTATTAATTGTTCAAATGTTTCTATCCGCACTGTCCGCCCACTAACGCAAAACCCGTGTTAGTGGCAGTTTTTATTTCATCCATTGTCTTGCAGTTTCAATGTCCGCTGCAATTTTAGAGGTGTCCACTCCAATTTCCTTTAATTGCTGTTTATATCTTGTCGCCCAAACAATTTTATTGTTTCGAGTTATTAAACTTTTGAATAATGGATAATACATTGTTCCCATACCTTCAAAGTTTGTCATGTCGATTAAGATAGGTCTGTCAGAAGGTAGTTCATTTATGAATTTATTTAATTCTTTTTCTTCATTTGATGAAAGGCTACCATAGATTCTTACTTCATATGGGTTGTCGCTGATTTTTTTACAAGGAAGTCCGAAGTCAAAGTATTGTTCTAATGATTCAAAATACTCTTGATACTTCATAGCTGTAAATTTCTGTCGTGAAAGTCCAATTACAGCCTCAACAATCTTATGCTCTTTACTTCCTTTGTTTGGTGACCAAAAGTAAAAAGAATTCTTGATAGAGTCCTGGTAGCATGTATTGTGAACACCAATTCCGTCAAAACCCATTGAACTGTCTGATTTCATTTTCATTAATGAAATGGTGTCAAGGGTATTGAAAAAATATTTGAAGTCGGATTCTGTTAATTCTACGCTGTCTGCATAGTTAATTCTCAAAGTTCTTGATGTGTCTCTGAAATTGTAGACAGTCAATTTTATTTGTCCGATTTTGTCCTTTCTGATAATTGAAATTCTGCAAGACGGCATAAATGAAGGGCCAAAGTCCGCATAATAAGCAAAGTAATTTGCGTCAACCGATGTAGAGTCAACCTTGTTTGTCGTGTTGGAACAACTTGTCAAAAGTCCAACGAATAATATAATAAACAGTCTCTTCATAAAATTGCCACTAACATGCGTATAAAGTGCATGTGCACTTTATACGCATTATAAATTTCTATCAAATATAACCATTATAAATTTTTCACCATCCAAATGTCGCAACCAAAATGCCCCGAGTTACCTAATGGTTTAGTAATAAATTCAAAACCTAATTTTTGGTACATACCCACAGCAATAGCTAATTCAGGCATCGATTCTAAATACAACTGTTGGTAACCCAATTCTTTTGCTTTTTCAAAACATTTTAGCATTAAGGCTTTTCCAATGCCTTTTCCTCGAGCAGAAGTGGTTAAGTAAAATTTCACTAACTCGGAACAACCGTTTGGTAAGTTTTGGGTAGGATATATGCCGCAGCCGCCAACAATTTTACCGTTTAATTCTGCTACAAAATACATAGCGTTTTCTTTTTGAAACAGTTCGAATAAATGATCGGTTGTTGGGTCGAAATAAACCGTGCCAGGTTTGTTGGCTTTAAATTCGGTTAAAGTAGATTTTATAATAGTTGAAATAACTTGATTGTCGTTTTGGGTTATTTCTCTAATGGTTAAATTCATTGTTAAATTAGTTAGTTGTTAAACCAAAAAATGTGGCAACCCAATACGTAGAGTGGAAATTAATATCTTGTGTATGATAATCCATTACACCACCTTCGTTTATGGCTTCCCCTGAATGAATTAACAATTTGTGTTTTACATCGTTTGCCAAAATGCTAATAATTTTCACTTCTTTATTTTTATTGGAATAAAATTGGGCTTTTAGTAAAGGGTTTTCCAAATAATTTGGTATTTCTTCAACACTTGTCGAATCAAGTTGATGTTTAATTAACCAATGAGAGATAAGTGCATCACTATTCTTTTTTGGAACAATTTGGTCATCATTTCCTTGGATAATTACTATACGAGGTTGTTTTTCTGGCGAGTCTGTGTTGTGTTCAAACAAATTAGATGGGGCAGCAAACAACGCTCCTGCATTAAACAATGTTGGGTAAGCATTGAGCAGAGCATTGCTCATTCCTCCACCAGCCGACATTCCAGTAATAAAAACCATAGAACTGTCAATATTATAATTGGTAAAGCAATAATCTATCATTTGTTTGATAGACGCGACTTCTCCTTTATCCTTTTTTGCTTTAAAGCCTATAAAAAAATTAAAACATTTTGTAGCATTGTTTATTTGTCGTTGTTCAGGATAAACCACAATAAATTTAAGGCTGTCGGCTAGTTTATTCCAACCAGTTTCATTGCTTATTTGTTCTGCTGATTGTGTACACCCATGTAGCACAAAAACTAAAGGTATTTTTTCAACACTTTCAAGGTTGTTTGGAATGTAAGCATACATTTTAAGGTTACCTTTGTTTATCCCAAAATCTTCTATTTGAGTTAACAAATGCTGTGCAGAGCTATATAAATTGGTAAAAAGATATATAATTAACAAAAAGTGTTTCAGCATTATACATTAACAAATGATTATACTCAAAAGTATGATTTTTATTGACTGGGTTTAATATTAACGAAGTAGACTTGAGATTGTATTAATCACAATCCTGAACAAATGGTCGGGCAACATTTATTTTTGGACTTAAATACGGAATGCCCAAGTTTAAACCACGTAGAATGAATAAGCTACCCAACAGAATTAAGAAAACTGGAACTAATTTTTTGATGTTATTCCGTAATGTTAAACTAACCGAGGAGGATAAAAAATAAACTGAAAACATCATGGGCAAAGTACCTAATCCAAAGGCAGCCATAAACCACATTCCATCAACTAAACTTCCTGTAGCTATTGAACCTCCAATGGCAGCATAAACCAATCCGCAGGGCAGGAGACCGTTTAATAAACCAACACTTAATTTGCCTAGTATCGATTGGTTTTGGATAAACTTACCAAGGCTGACTTTAACCAAGGCAATGTATTTACCAATAAAACTTGTAGGGTTAATGTTGTTGATTAATTTTTTAGGAATAAAAACTGCCATTATAAAAAGGCTACCTATTGCAATAGAAATTAATTGTTGGGTGGAAGCCACTGCTAATCGCTCACCAAAAAAGCCAAAAAATAAGCCCAATAAAGAATAGGTAATTATTCGCCCAGCATTGTAAATCAAGCCATTAGTGGTTTTTGAAAGAACAGATTTATTGCCCAATGGCAAGGCTAACGCAATAGGGCCACACATTCCAATGCAATGTAAACTCCCAATAAAACCAATGCTAAATGCCGTAAAAAAGTGTTCCATTTGTTATGGAATTACAATAGATATTTCGTTAAAATAGTCAGTATTATTAGCTTTCCAATCAATTTTTACGTGGTACATTCCTTTTTGAAATGGTTGTAAAGGAATTTGTTGAGAATGATTGATTAGCTTAATATCAAATACTTTGTCGGATTGCTCATTTGACGGTTTGTAAAAAAACATTTTGCCAGAAATTTGCTCGGTAATCTCTTTAGGAAAAAGGACTTCAATATTTTCGTTAGTGATGTTAAAGGTAACTTGCTCGGTGAGTTTTGATGCATTTTGTTTCTTAATCATCACCTCTTTAAACTCCAGTTCCTTTTCGTAGTAGTTGTCTGTTACTAGTTCATTGTTTTGTTTTGTGGCAAAATAAACCAGTGTTAACATAAACACCACAAAAACTCCAAACAACGAAAAAGCAAATACACCCCAATTCAATTTCATAAGTAGATTTTTTTCAAAGTTAACGAACAGGTCCGTTAAAAGAGGTTTTTTCTTGCTCTATTAATTCTCCGTGATTGTAAATGCCAATAGTAAGTTCGGTGTTTTTATCAGTTAATTCATTTTTAGCTATTTCAACAAAAAAGGCTTGTTGGTTGCTTTCGCCTTTTTTCACCACTAAATTATCTTGTCCAACCATTTTTATTTCACCGTTGTAATTGATTAATTTAAAGGTTAAGTCCAACGCATCTCCAGATTTATTTACCACTTTAACGTTGTATAAATTACTGATAAAACCATTTTCAGTTTCTTGGTACATTACACCAGGTGTTCTTAAAATTGAAGTTTCTACACCACCACGAAGTTTAAATAAGAAACCTATAAATACAATTAAAATTATTAAAACAACAGTATAAGCTTTTGATCTAAAACTAAACTTAACACGCTTGTTTTCTGCAATTGCATTTTCAGAATCAATTCTAATCAAACCTTTAGGCTGATAGGTGCTTTCCATCATAAAATCGCAAGCATCCATACAAGCGGTGCAGTTTATACATTCTAGTTGAGTTCCGTTTCTAATGTCAATTCCAGTGGGGCAAACGTTTACACATTGGTTACAATCAATACAGTCGCCCTTTCCTGTTTCTTTACGGTTTTCGCCTTTTCTAAACTTAGCTCTGCCTTCGCCACGAATGTAATCGTATGCTACAACTAATGAATTCCTGTCTAACATTACACCCTGTAATCTGCCGTAAGGACAAACAATTAAACATACTTGTTCTCGGAACCAGGCAAAAACAAAAAAGAACACCCAACTAAATCCAATTATAGCAAAAAAACCTCCGATATGTTCACGAATAGGTGAGGTTTGAATTTTAATTAACTCATCAGAACCAATGATGTACGCCAAAAAAGTATGAGAAATAATTAATGCGATAACATAAAACAAGGTGTATTTAAAACCTCGTCGCCCAATTTTTTCCAAATCCCATTTTTGTTTTTTTAAGCGTTGTTGTTCTTTGTAATCGCCATCAATCAAATACTCAATTTTACGGTAAACCATTTCCATAAATATGGTTTGAGGGCAAATCCAACCACAAAAAACACGACCATAAACACTGGTAAACAGCACAATAAAAACGACCATGCTTATCATTATTAATCCAAAAATGTGGAAATCTTGAGGCCAAAATACCTGACCAAACAATACAAATTTTCTGGTAACAATGTTGAACATTAAAAAAGGTTCACCGTCGATTTTAATCCAAGGTATAGCAAAGAGTATAACAAGTAAAAAATAACTTAAATAAGAACGGTAATTGGTAAATTTTCCTTTTGGTTTTTTTGGATACAACCATTTTCTACCACCATCTTCGTTTACAGTAGTTATTTTATTTCTAAATGATTCGTCTCGTTGATATTTTTGTTTTTCTTCCATTTTAGAATAAAAACTTCAAACGTCATTCTGAGCTCGTCGAAGAATCTTTTAATAAAAGATAAAATGTTTCGACAGGCTCAACATGACAATAAAAGTTATACAGTAGATGAATTACTATTTAATTTCCTCACCCTGAGGTTCTTTACCGCCTTCTACGTTTTTGTTAGCGAACTCTGTTAAAATGTAGCTTGCTACGTTTTGTATTTGTTCTGGTTTAAGTTGGCTTTCCCAAGGAATCATTCCTTTCTCTGGAACTCCAAATTTAATTACTTTAAAAAGATTGTTAATGGTATTTCCATGTATTGAATAACCATCAGTTAAATTTGGGCCAACACCCCCGCCACCATTTGCAGCGTGGCAAGCCACACAGTTTTTGTCGTAAATAGCTTTTCCATCGGTTAATGCAGTGGCATCGCTTAATAGCGTTACAGTATTTTCATCAACACTGGCGCCATTTTCTTCTTGAAATTTAGCTATTTGTGTTTGAGCAGCTTCCATTTCTCTTGCTAATTCTTCCTTTTGAGAGAAACCATCGTAAGCAAAAAAGTAAACACTGTATGCTATTGCAAAAATTATTGTTCCGTAGAACATATACACCCACCAAGGAGGAAGAGAGTTATCCAACTCAACTATTCCATCATAATCGTGATCTAGAAGGTTTTTGTCTAACTCTTCTATTATTTCTGTTTTTTCGTTTTTGTAGTCCATATCTTTTATCATTAAATTCTAATTATTATCATCTTCAAACGGAAGATTTTTTACATGATTGATATACGTTTTATCTGATTTTTTTACCCAAAGCAAAAGTCCCATAAAAAAGGTAAAAAAGATAACAAGGGATATTATCGGAAATATTTCTATTCCCGATATAGTATCCATGGTATGTTTTACAAATTTTAGCATATCAATTATTCTGCAGTTTTTTCAACATCAGTACCTAATCGCTGTAAGTAAGCAATTAAAGCAATGATTTCTTTTTTAGCATCAGCTTCCTTAATTCCTTGATCTCTTAATTCAGCAGCAATTTGTTCTGCTTGAGATTCTAAAGCTTTTTTACCGTTTTTAATTTCTTCGTCGGTATAAGGAACCCCCAATTTCTGCATTACAGCTAATTTAGAAGTGGTGCTTTTTACGTCAATTTCTTTAACCAATAACCATGGGTAACGAGGCATAACAGAACCTGGTGACATAGAAGTTGGATTTTGCATGTGATTGTAATGCCACGAATGAGATTTACGTAGTTTTTTTGAACCTTCACGTGCTAAATCTGGACCTGTTCGTTTTGAACCCCATTGGAATGGATGATCGTAAACAAATTCACCTGATTTAGAATAATCGCCAAATCGTTCGGTTTCATGTCTAAACGGACGAATCATTTGAGAGTGGCAGTTATAACAACCTTCCTTAATGTAGATGTCTCTACCTTGTAATTCCAAAGGAGTGTATGGTTTAACCGCTTCTATAGTTGGAACGTTTGATTTTACCAAGAATGTAGGTATCATTTCAACTGCACCACCAATTAAAATAGCGATAAGCGCAAATATTAATAAACGAACTGGTTTACGTTCAATAACTCTGTGCCAGTGTTCGTTGTGTGTAAAGGCATGGTCTTTTAACAATGCAGGAGCTTCAGCTTCTTCGTTTGCCACAAAATTACCAGCTTTAACCGTTTTAATTAAGTTGTAAGCTAACATTAAAGAACCTACAAAATATAATGTTCCACCTATACTTCTCATTGCATACATAGGTATAATTTGAGTAACAGTTTCTAAAAAGTTAGGGTATGCTAAAAATCCGTCAGGAGTAAATTCTTGCCACATTAAATACTGTGTAAACCCTGCCCAGTACATTGGTATGGCATAGAATAAGATACCTATTGTTCCAATCCAGAAATGAGCATTGGCAAGTTTTTCGGAATACAATTTGGTGTTAAACATACGTGGGATTAACCAGTACAACATACCAAAAGTTAAAAATCCGTTCCAACCTAAAGCTCCAATATGAACGTGAGCAATTGTCCAATCGGTATAGTGGCTAATTGCGTTAACGCTTTTTAAAGATAACATTGGGCCTTCAAAAGTTGACATACCATAAGCGGTAATTGCCACAACAAAGAATTTTAATACTGCGCTATCTCTAACTTTGTCCCAAGCACCACGCATGGTTAATAAACCGTTTATCATACCACCCCACGATGGAGCAATTAACATTACAGAGAATACAACGCCTAATGTTTGAGCCCACTCTGGTAACGAAGTATATAATAAATGGTGAGGGCCCGCCCAAATATATAGGAAAATTAAAGCCCAAAAGTGAATAATTGATAACTTATAAGAATAAACAGGTCGTTTAATAGCTTTTGGTACAAAGTAGTACATTAAACCTAAATAAGGGGTAGTTAAGAAAAATGCAACTGCATTGTGTCCGTACCACCATTGTACTAATGCATCTTGAACACCAGCGTACCAAGAGTAACTTTTCATAAAGCTTACAGGATATTCGAAAGAATTTACAATGTGTAGAACAGCTACAGTAACAAACGTAGCAATGTAAAACCAAATAGCAACATACAAATGTCGTTCTCTTCTGGTTAAAATGGTTGCAAACATGTTCCACCCAAATACCACCCAAATACCTGCAATGGCTATATCAATAGGCCATTCTAATTCGGCATATTCTTTACCAGTTGTAAAACCAGCTAAAAGAGTAACAGCTGCAGCTACAATAATTAATTGCCAACCCCAAAAGTTTATTAAACTTAATTTATCACTCCACATCCTTGCTTTTAATAATCGCTGAAGTGAGTAATAAACTCCTGTAAAAATTCCGTTACCTACAAATGCAAAAATTACTGCATTGGTGTGTAATGGTCTTGTTCTACCAAAGGTGGTAAATTCAAGATCGAAGTTCATCCAAGGAATATAAATTTGGAAGGCTACTAGCAATCCAACCAACATCCCGACTATACCCCAAAGACCTGTGGCATAGGCAAACATTTTTACGATTTTATTATCGTAATAGAATTTTTCAATTTGCTCTGACATTTTTTTTCTTTTTTAGTTTTACTTATTATTTTCTTTGTTTTTATTGCTACTGGATAATTCATCATCAAAAAGCATTCTAACCGATGGCGTATAACCATCTTCATACTGACCATTCTTTACTGACCAAATAAAAGCGATAAGGAAACTAGCCGCAACAACTAGACTTATGATGATTAATATGAATAAAACGCTCATGTTTATTAGTTTCTCCAAAGATAATATGTTATACAACATATTATTTATGACGAATATCAGTCTTTAAAATGTTTTTTGACAGAATGATTTATTGTCGGAGTTGAAATGCAAGCCTACATTGGTTTTTTGCTCTTTGGCTGCTTTTGTAATTAAATAGGCAATGCTTCTTAAATTTCGTAATTCGCAAATGGCTACGGTAATTTTTGATTTTTCATACAAATTTTCAGACTCATGTAGTATCAACTTTAATCGAGATAATGCCCTCTCTAATCGTTCGTTAGACCTCACAATACCAACATAATCGCTTAAAATGGTTTGTAATTCTGTTTTGGTTTGTGAAACTAGTATTTGTTCGTTTTGTACAACTGTTCCTTCATCATTCCAATCAGGTATTCCACTTTTAAAAGTGATGTTATGAATTTCGGTTATTCCACTTAAAAAGGCTCGATGTGAAAAAACAAGTGCTTCTAATAAAGAGTTTGAGGCTAAACGGTTAGCACCATGTAAACCAGTTGAAGCACATTCGCCAGAAGCATACAGGTTAATTATAGATGATTTTGCATTTAAATCAACACGAATTCCTCCGCATAAATAATGTGCAGCAGGTACAACGGGGATTAGTTTCTTGGAAATGTCAATTCCTATAGAAAGACATTTGTTGTATATAGTAGGGAAGTGGTCGAGTAAAAAAGCTTTGTCGATATGAGTGGTATCTAAATAGACATGCTTTTTACCATGTTTTTTCATTTCTGCATCAATAGAACGAGCCACCACATCACGAGGAGCTAAATCTTTTCTTACATCGTATTGTTCCATAAAAGCTTCACCCAAATGATTGCGTAAAATTCCTCCAGCACCACGAACAGCTTCGGAGATTAAAAAAGAAGGATTGTCGGAAGGATTGTACAACGCCGTAGGATGAAACTGTACAAACTCCATATTGTCGATAAGGGCTTTTGCTCGATATGCCATAGCTATACCATCGCCTGTTGCAACAGTTGGGTTGGTGGTGTTGGTATAAGCTTGACCAATACCTCCCGTAGCTAACAAGGTTATTTTAGCTAATAAGGTATGAATTTCGTTGGTTTTTCGGTTTAACACGTAAGCACCATAACATTCCTTGTCTTCTGTTTGTCGAGTAACTTTAACTCCTAAATGATGTTGTGTAATAATATCAATAGCAAAATGATGACTTAAAATGTTGATGTAGGGGTGGTTTTCTACCTGATGGATTAATGCTCGTTCAATTTCGTTCCCGGTTAAATCTTTAAAATGTAAAATTCTATTATCGGAATGACCACCTTCTTTGGCTAAATCGTATTCACCTTGGTTGTTTTTGTCAAAATTCGTTCCCCATTCAATTAATTCTTGAATTCGTTCTGGAGCCTCTTCCACAACAGTCCGAACAACTTCTTCATTACATAAACCATCACCTGCAATCAACGTATCTTTAATATGGTTTTCGAACGAATCGGTTTGTTTAGTTACAGCAGCAATACCACCTTGGGCATATTTGGTGTTGCTTTCATCTTCATTTACTTTGGTAATAATGGTAACACTTACGGGTTTATTTTGTAACCTAAAATGTTCTGCAACTTTATACGCATAACTTAAACCAGCAATACCAGAGCCTATTACGAGGAAGTCGGTAGTTAGTGGTGAGTGGTAAGTGGTTAGAGTCATTTTAGTTTATAAAGTTTAAATGATAAGCCTTCCGCTAAAACTCTAATGGGAGGGTTTGTCTTGAACATGGCTATTCTTTAATAAAAGACCAATAAATATTTTTTCTTTTTTTTTCACAAGTCAATGTGGGAATTAATTCTAATTTATTTTTGTGGTATAACTCCCTTAAAACCTTTCTTAAAGGATTACCATTTCTGTTGTCTTTCTCAAAAAGATTGAGTTTTATTAAGATTGGCATTAAGTCTTTTGGTTTGCACTTTTTGGTATTTGTAGTTTTAAAATATAATTCGATACCAGTATTAATTATATTTATTTCGTTATCAAACATAATATCATAGTTATTTAGTTAGAGCTTCTTTTACTGTCCATAAATTGTATGTTTCACCTTCGGGTCTTATTATCACTCCACCCATAAATGTTGATTTTACTATGTATACTTTAGTTCCTGAATGAAGTTCTATTGCAGAGCCTGAATTAATCATATTTTGAATACATTGAAGATCGTTTTTAACAGAGCAGGATAACAATAAGTCAAAATCTTTTTCATTAAATGCTGCTCCAAAACCAGACTTAGTATAGTAAAAATCTTCGTTGTTCTTATTTGAAAAGAACATTAACCAAATAGATATTATTGCAACAAAAGCAGTTAATAAAATTTTGTAATTTATTTTAAAAGAGGTATTGGGTTTATTGGATTTAAATTTTGTATGATTTTTTTCTTCAGATACAGACTTAGAGTTATCTTTATTTTTTGAAATAGAGATTATTTCATTCATTAATTTTTCAATAGATTTTGATGCACCTATTTCTAATATGTCATCACTTGTTGCTTTTATTTGTATTTCAGTAGTTTTCTTTTCACTAGCTAATACAATAAAAACTTTTATTCTCTGAAGTCCATACCAAACGATTCCTTCTACTTTAAAGTTAACATTATCTTGGTTTTTTAATGACCCTACTTTTTGAAGGGAATCAAGAACTATTTTATAAGTTGTATCAATATCTTTTTTAATTACAAAGGATTCATTTTTCATTGTATTTTGGTTTTATGAAATAAATGTAAATAAATTAATTTTGAGTTTCTCCCCTTCGGGGAGATTAAGAGGGGCTTTTTTAACTAAGTTCCAACATTCTATTTACTGATTTTAATGCTTTTAAGCGAGTTTCTTCAGGTACAAAAATTTCGGGTTGTAAGTGAACCAAACTTGCGTGAATTTTTTCTAAAGTATTCAGTTTCATATAAGGGCATTCGCTACAAGCACAAGTGTTATTGGTATTTGCAGGTGCAGGAATTAATTTTTTATGAGGAACAGCTTGTTTCATTTTATGGATAATACCAACCTCTGTTGCAACAATGAATTCAGTAGCTTCGTCCTCCTCAACAAATTTTAATAATGCAGTTGTAGAACCAATAAAATCAGCTTCAGCTAATACATTTTCTTGACATTCAGGGTGAGCAATTAACTTAGCATTGGGGTACTTGCCTTGCAATAATTGCAATTTATCAGCTGATATTTCAACATGAACTTCGCAAGCGCCATCCCACAACACCAATTCACGACCAGTTTTTTTAGCTACATATCTACCTAAATTAATGTCGGGTGCAAAAACAATTTTTTCATCTTTGGGTAAACCATCCACAATTTTAACGGCATTAGACGATGTACAAATAATGTCGCTCAATGCTTTTATCTCGGCAGAACAATTGATGTAACTTATAACCGTATGGTTGGGGTAATTTTTTAAAAATGATTCAAATTTATCGGTTGGTGCAGAATCTGCCAATGAGCAACCCGCATTTAAATCAGGTATAATAACTGTTTTACTTGGATTTAGAATTTTTGCAGTTTCACCCATAAAATGAACCCCAGCAAACAAAATAACATCGGCAGTTGTTTTAGCAGCTTCTTGAGCCAAGCCTAAACTATCACCAATGTAATCAGCAATATCTTGGATGTCTTCTTGCTGGTAGTAATGAGCGAGAATAATAGCATTTCTCTCCTTTTTTAATCGAGCAATCTCGTTAATTAAATTTTTCTCTTTTTCCAGTTCTGCAGTAACAAAACCTTGTTTTTCGACTTGTGTTAAAATATCCATTACCGTCTAATTTTTGTAAAATTACCAATAGATATCCTTTTTAAAGGATTGTTTGACTAAAAATCATAACCACATAGAAACATAGAATATATTATAACAAAGGAAAACAATGAGTTTAATATAGTTTTTCGTCTAAAGACGAAAAGAACTACTGTTTATTTTTTGTTGAGTGTTAATCAAGCTATTTAACTATGTCCCTATGCGGTTATTTTCATATAAATATTACAATTGCTTACGTTTTGCAACAATATTTGTAGCCAATGTAACAAAACTGACAACCGTTATGGAGCTTATAGGCATTAGTATAGCTGCAAAAACTGGAGACAACATTCCACTAACCGCAAAAACTAATCCTACAATGTTGTATGCAAATGAAATGATAAAACTTATGATAATGATGGTTAGGCTTGTATTACAAAACTGAATAAACTTAGGCAGCTTGTTAAATACTGAGGCATCTAAAATAGCATCGCAAGCAGGCGAGAAGGTATTTACATCTTCTGAAATAGAAATTCCAACATCACTTTGTTTTAGTGCTCCTGCATCATTCAAACCATCGCCAATCATCAATGTGGCTTCTCCTTTTTCTTGTAGCGATTTGATGTA
The DNA here is from genome assembly GCA_020635795.1 of Flavobacteriales bacterium. Lineage (NCBI taxonomy): Bacteria > Pseudomonadati > Bacteroidota > Flavobacteriia > Flavobacteriales > Flavobacteriales bacterium. The sequence continues at coordinate 1,601,241 of JACJZD010000001.1, read as the reverse complement.
TTGTAATTTTTCTTCGGGAGTTTTATTAAAAAGGAATTCGCCTTCGTCACCAAAATAATTTTTCAAATTGTCTAGTTCACTATCGTTGTCTCCTGATATTAGGTGAAGTTTGTAGTTTTCTTTTAAGGTGTTTATGGTTTCCTTCAAGTTTTCTCGATAATTGTTATCGAGTTGGAAGTAACCAGTATCAACATCGTTTATCTTAATGTAAACTCGTGTGGCTTGAGAGGAGTTTTTATCAAGATTTTTAATAAATTTTTCTGAACCTAATTTAATCACATTTGACTCAAATTCACCAACTAACCCTCTACCAACATATTCATTAAATAGCCTTGGTTCAATGATGTTAACTGTTGGGTTGCTGTTAAAAATCATTCTACTTAAGGGATGAGACGATTGTCGAAGTACGGAAAAAACTAAACTTGTTTCTAGGCTACTTAACTCTTTTCCATGATAGGTTATTAGAGATGAAGAAGACTGAGTAATAGTGCCTGTTTTATCAAAAATTAAAATACTCACTTTTGATATTTTCTCGATTACTGAAGCATTTTTTAAGTAAAATTTGTTTCGACCTAAAATGCGCAACACATTTCCAAAAGTGAATGGAGCAGCCAAAGCTAAAGCACAAGGACAAGCAATTATCAAAACTGCAGTAAATGAATTGATGGCTGTTTTTAAGTTGATGTTCCACCAATAAAATAAACTACCTAAAGCAATAATTAGAATAATTACGGTAAAATATTTACTCATTTTGTTAGTAATTCCTTCAAAACGATCTTCATGCTCTTTGGTAAAAGCTTCGTCGTTCCACAATTGAGTAAGGTAAGAGTTGGAAAGTTTTTTTGTCACTCTCAATTGGATAGCCGCCCCAATCTGTTTTCCTCCAGCAAATATTTTATCTCCAATTTCTTTTTCAATTGGGTTAGATTCACCTGTAACAAAACTATTGTCGATATTAGCATTTCCACTCACTAAAACAGCATCAACAGGTATTAACTCGTTGTTTCTGATTAAAATAATGTCATCAATTTCTAAATCGGCTACAGCAATATTTTTCTCTTCGTTATTTTTGGTTATAATGGTTGTTGCAATGGGAAAATAGGATTTGTAATCACGCTCGAAAGAAAGAATATCGTATGTTTTTTGTTGAAAAACACGACCAATTAACATGAAGAAAATTAATGCTGCCAATGAGTCTAAATAGCCCGCGCCAGTATGAGAAATAATTTCATAAACACTTCTGAAAAATAAAGCTAAAATTCCTAATGCAATGGGTATATCAATGTTTATTGTTTTGTGTTTAATTGCTTGAAAAGCTGAGTTTAGATAACCACTTGAGCTATAAAACAATACAGGTAGCGAAAGTAATATGTTGATATAACCGAAAAATTGGGAGAATTCAGATTCTTTAATGTTATCAAGCCCAAAATATTCGGGTAAACTAATTAACATGATATTTCCAAAGCAGAAACCAGCAATTCCTAGTTTGTAAATTAAACTTCTATCAATGGGTTTTTTCTTGGTGTTGTTTAAATCGTTGAGGTTTATTTGAGGTTCGTAACCAATAGAGGCAAGTAGTTCTACTAATTCTCGTAGTGATAAAGTATTGTGATGAAACACAATCTTCACTTCTTTTTTTAAAAAATTAACTCTCGAAGAGGAAATGTCTTTGTTTAATTTGAAGAGGTTTTCTAACAACCAAATGCAAGAGCTACAATGTATTTGTGGTAGATAGAATTTTATTACACTAGTGGTTTCGTCTTTAAATTCTAATAAACTATTAACCAATAATTCATTTTCGAGGTATTCGAATTTTTTCGATAAATTTTTGGGAGGAGTAATTCCTGGATTGTTCTCTAGATTGTAGTAATTACAAAGGTTGTTTTGATTTAAAATTTCGTAAACTGTTTTACAACCTTCACAGCAAAACGATTTTTCATCAAAAGCAATAGTGTCTTCTGTGCAGTTTTCCCCACAATGATAACAGTTTGGTAAAGAATGAGGAGAAGTTTTCAACATATTGAATTTTGCAAAATTTAAATTAATAATCTTTTAAAAATATGAATTTTATCATATTTTTGTATTCAAACCTAAAAACAAGGAATGAAGAAGAAACCTGAAATGCCTCACTGTGAAACATGTGGCTCTCGTGATAAATCAGTATTTTGTGGATTAGCAAGTGGAGAAGTAAGTGATATTGATGCATCAAAAGGTTGTAATTTTTACGATAAAGGTCAGGTCATTTTTCATGAAGGCAATAGAATCAATGGTATTTATTGCATAAACAAAGGTAAAATCAAAATTTTCCAGATAGGAGCAGAGGGTAAAGAGCAAATTATTCGATTTGCTAAAGAAGGTGATATTATTGGATATAGAGCTTTATTGAGTGAGGAGCCTCTTTCGGCGTCAGCCGCTACTTTAGAAGAAGCTACCTTGTGTTTTATACCTAAATCTCAAATCTTTAAAGTTTTACAAGATAATCCAAACTTTAATTTTAAAATGTTAAAGTTATTGAGTCATGAGTTGGGTGAGGCTGCACGAATTATAACCGATTTAGCTCAAAAACCAGTGAGAGAGCGTTTAGCAGAATCGTTGTTGCTTTTAAAGGATACCTTTGATTTGGATGAGGAAAAAAACATTCAGGTAAAATTATCGAGAGAAGAATTAGCTAATATTATTGGCACAGCTACCGAGTCGGTTATTCGTTTACTTTCAGAATTTAAAAAAGATAAGTTGATAGATGTAGATGGAAGAAACATTAAGTTGTTAAACATTCCAGCATTGACTAGAACAGCTAATATTTTCGAATAAATATTTTTTTGGCATAGCATTTGGTTTTATTAGTTAAAACCGAACGTTATGAAAAAGCTAAACATTCTATCCATACTTTCTTTAGTATTATTTTTATCCAGTTGTATTATTGTTGACAATTCGCCAGGACCAAATGGTAGAGATGGATTAGCTTATTTCGGTGTAGATTATGATAGACGTCCACCTTATAGTTATTGGGATAATAACAACTCCATTCCTTATAATCCAATTTTAGGTGAATATTATAGAAGTGCTCCAGGCACTTATCGTTTTGAATATTTTGTTAATGAATTTGATTATTGGTATGGAACTTATCAAATTTGGGTAAACAGAGGTGGACCAGGTCGACCAAACGGACGACCAGGGATTGATGCTACAGATAATTATATGATGTTGATTTGCAATCCTAATGGATTTTACGAGTACAGAGAAAACTGGAAGTTAAACGAAAACGAGCCTTTAGTTATTGACCAACAGATAGGAGAGTTTTATTATAAAATAACCATTCAAAAAGGAAGTACTCTGACTCGAAAGTCGCAATCACCTAAATTTATAAGAGAGAGTAAATAATCCTTACAAGGACATAATGCCTTCAATTTTCGTAGCATTTCTGTAAATGGCAATAATTTCGTCCGAACTCATCATCATTTCTTTTGCAGTAATACTAATAAACTTATTGGTGCTCGATTGGCGAGTGGTTAATTCTGCCTCCGAACCAAACAAGGCTTCAACCAAAGCCAGTTTATGGTTATCGGCAGGAATAATAAACTTAAACATGTAAACATGAGGCCATGTACATTGGTCGTCTAATTTCTGTTGGAGTCCTATAAAAAAATCTTCTTGCATAATGCTAATGTTAACACAAAGTTAATTTATTTTTTTTATTGATAATTATCATTTTTTATGACCAACAATTGTGGTAAATTAGTAGAAAAAATAAGCGATATGATAAAAGATATTTTAGTTCCAACAGATTTCTCAAAATGTTCGGTAAGTGCTGTTAAAGTAGCGGCTCAATTGGCAAAAAAGTTAGATGCTACAATACATTTGTTGCATGTTATTGAAACGCCAGTAGTTGCTTATGATGCAGGAATGGTAAATTTTGAGAGTTTACCACAAGCCATGTTTATGAAAGAATTAGCGGATGACAACATGAAAAGCCTTTTAAATGAAGGGTTTTTGCAAGGTATATCTGTGGAGTCTAAAATAGAGTATGATGCCATTTATACAAGAATTAATCATTACGTTGAAAAAAATGATATTCAATTAATTGTGATGGGTTCTCATGGAGCTAAGGGTTTTAATGAAATTGTTCTAGGCTCAAATGCTGAACGTGTAGTGAGGTATTCATCGTGTCCAGTTTTAACTATAAAACAAGATGACTCAAACTTTGATGTTAAAAATATTGTTGTCGCATCCGATTTTAATAGTGAAGCCGATGAAATGTTTAAAGGATTTAAGCAGTTTACTTCTTTGTTTAAAGCCAAACTTCATTTGATTAGAGTAAATACTCCAGTAAATTTTGAAACAACACCAGAAAGTAAAGAAAAAATGAAAAAGTTTGCCGATAGAAACAAACTTGAAAATTTTACAATGAGTATATATAACGATACTACCGAAGAAGATGGAGTATTAAATTATGCTGATGAAATAAATGCTGATTTACTTTTAATTGGAACACACGGTAGAACAGGGTTAGCACACCTCATTAAAGGAAGTATTGCTGAGGATTTACTAAATCATTCGAAAAGAGCGGTATTAAGTATAAAGCTTAAGTAATACAATTACATAATTCACAAAAAAGCCTCGCAATATTTTGCGAGGCTTTTTTGTGAATTATTTTATCTAATATACTATTAGTATCTATAATGTTCTGGTTTAAACGGACCATTCACATCAACACCAATGTAAGCAGCTTGTTCTGGACGTAAAGTAGTTAATTCTACACCAATTTTAGCTAAGTGTAATTTTGCTACTTTCTCATCTAAATGTTTTGGTAACATGTATACTTCATTTTTGTATGCAGCACTATTCGTCCATAGTTCAATTTGAGCTAATGTTTGGTTAGTAAACGAGTTACTCATAACAAACGATGGGTGACCAGTAGCACAACCTAAGTTTACTAATCTACCTTCAGCTAAAATAATAATGTCATTACCTTTAACATTGTATAAATCTACTTGTGGTTTAATAGTATCTTTAGTATGTCCGTAGTTTTTGTTTAACCAAGCCATATCAATTTCGTTATCAAAGTGACCAATGTTGCAAACGATTGTTTTATCTTTCATTGCTTCAAAATGGTGTCCTTGTACGATATCTTTATTTCCTGTTGTTGTAACAACAATATCAGCATCAGCAAGTGCTTTTTCTAAAGTAGTAACTTTAAATCCATCCATCGCAGCTTGTAAAGCACAAATCGGATCAATTTCTGTAACGATAACTCTAGCACCAGCACCTCTTAACGAAGCAGCAGAACCTTTACCAACATCACCATATCCACAAACAACTGCAACTTTTCCAGCCATCATAACATCAGTAGCTCTTCTAATAGAATCTACCAACGATTCTTTACAACCGTATTTGTTATCGAATTTTGATTTTGTAACAGAATCATTAACATTAATTGCTGGCATTACTAAAGTTCCATTTAAAACTCTTTCGTAAAGTCTATGAACACCAGTAGTTGTTTCTTCTGATAATCCTTTAATATCTTTAGTTAATTCTGGGTAACGATCAAAAACCATGTTAGTTAAATCACCACCATCATCTAAAATCATGTTTAACGGTTTGCCATCTTTAAAAGCAAACAAGGTTTGTTCAATACACCAATCAAATTCTTCTTCGTTTAAACCTTTCCAAGCATAAACTGGAATTCCTGCAGCAGCAATAGCAGCAGCGGCTTGATCTTGTGTAGAAAAGATGTTACAAGAAGACCACGATACTTCTGCACCTAATTCAATTAATGTTTCAATTAAAACAGCAGTTTGAATAGTCATGTGTAAACAACCGGCAATTCTAGCACCTGCTAAAGGCTTAGATTTACCAAATTCTTCTCTTAAGCTCATTAAACCTGGCATTTCTGCTTCAGCTAATCTAATTTCTTTTCTTCCCCATTCAGCAAGGGTAATGTCTTTAACTTTGTAAGGTAATTTTTCTACCATAGTGTTACTCATTGTATATAGTTTTTATAAATTTGGAATCCAAAGTTAACCATTAACTTTGGAACATTTATAAAATGCCCCTACTTAACAAAAAAAATATCACCGATTCTTTAACTGTTGGTATTTGGCATATCTCTGAGAGTCAAGCTGAATTAAAAAATAACTACATCAATAAAGGGTTTGATGAGATTGATATTGTGGAAACCAAAAGTGAATCGCGGTTAAAACAATGGTTGAGTGTTCGTTTATTGTTAAACGAAATTTATTCGGATGCATCCATTACTTATGACAAATTCGGAAAACCAATGCTTTCTAATGGGGTGGAAATATCCATTTCGCATGCTGGTGATTACGCAGTAATAGCTTTAAACTCGACCAAAAAATGTGGGATTGATATAGAGCAAATTTCATCAAAAGTTGAACGAATTAAAGAGAAATTTTTGAGTTTAGATGAGTTAGAAAAAGTAACATCATTGGAAGAGTTAACGTTGTTTTGGTGCGCTAAAGAAGCCTTGTACAAATTGTATGGAAAAAAAGAGTTGATTTTTAATGAGCAACTGTTTGTAGATGTTAAAAACAAACCAAATAACTTGCTTGGTCGTATAAAAATTGGCGAGAATGAAGATGTACATGAATTGGTAGCCGAAAAAATTGGTGATTACCTACTAGTATATACTATCTAATGGTTAATATTGTAGCTGAATGACAAAGAAAAATATATACAAAGGTTTGTTAGATAAAAGTGCCGAAAACAAAAAAATGTTTTCTGTATTGATTGACCCTGACAAGCAGAATTTTGCTGATTTACACAAAACGGTATCGAAGTGTAATGATGCACAAATTGATTTTTTTTTGGTGGGAGGTAGTATTATAACTAAAGGTGATATTGCTACTACTGTTCGGTTTATAAAAGAAAATTCTAAAATTCCAGTAGTATTGTTCCCGGGAAATCATCAACACGTTACACAACATGCTGATGGTATTTTGTTTTTATCGTTGATTTCGGGTCGTAACCCATCATTTTTAATAGGAAATCAAGTGTTGGCTGCTCCAATTATTCAAAAAACGGATTTAGAAGTGCTTTCTACTGGCTATATGTTGGTAGATTGTGGCACAACTACTACGGCAATATACATGAGTGAAACAGCTCCTCTACCTTATCATAAACCAGATATTGCAGCAGCAACGGCTTTGGCTGGCGAATATTTGGGTTTAAAAATGATTTACATTGATGGTGGTAGTGGTGCTCAAAAAACCATTTCTACGGAGATGATTAAACAAGTTAAATCAGTATTGAGTATTCCACTAATTATTGGAGGAGGTATTAAATCGGCAATGCAAGCTAATGATATCTATCAAGCTGGAGCAGACATTATAATTATCGGAAATGGCGCTGAAGAGAATAGAAGCCTAATACAGGAAATTGCAGATGTTAGAGCTTCGTATAATTTGTTTTCAATTAAAAATTGAGTTATATATAATTCGGACAAGCTTTGTATCGTTTTATAGTTGGTCGGAACTTCTCAAATATATAGATTACTGAAAATTCAAAACCACCACGGTTTCTACTGGCTACTTTTAGTGATGATAAGTTGATATCATAACTAACTCCAAAATGAAAGTTACTATAATCCAATTCAGCTGTAATGTAAGTAGCATCACTATTTCGGTACCAAAAACCTAAATAGGCAGCTTTATAATTACCTTTGTTCAGGTAGTATTTTCCAGAGCCTCCAAAAATAATTTCTTTGAATTGGTCTTGAGTCATAATAGAAACACGGGGGATACCATCAATTTTATCAGAAACTTTAAAAATACCTTCGGCATGGAAAGTAAAACGTTTATTCAACGTAATGCTAGCATTGTTAAAAAAACTTTGTTTTGGATTAAAAATGTTGTGTAAAGCAATACCTGCTGAAACCGATTTTCGTTGACCTAAGGAGTAATTCCAACTCAATCCTCCATGGATATTTAAGTAACTTCTGCCTTCATTACTAAAAGTCTCGCCATTGCCTAAATTTTCATCGTAAGCAACACCATTGTATTGGTTGTCGAATTTTAACTTGTCGTAGTTTATGGTTCGTTGAGTAAATGTGGGTTGCGCCCCAATTGTAATGGTTTGAGAAGAATCGCCAAGAAAAATGGTGTAACCAATACTTGGTGCTATTTGTAGTGTGCTAAATTGCGAATCACCAGCTTTATCATTATAAAAACCTAAACCAACACTTATGGGGGTATTGTAAATGGTATTTGCATCTATAGATAAACCAAAAGTAGAGTAGGGAGTAGTAACAGAACTCCATTGCGAACGCTGGTTTCCAACCACTCTAATGTCGCCAAGAAAACCACCAGTTAAGCCTGGGTTTAGATTTAATGGAGAGTTGTAGAATTGTGAGAAATGGATGTCTTGAGCGGAACAGTTAATAGTTAATAGTTGAAAGTTAACAGTTAGCAGTACTGCTAAAATTATACATAAATTTATATGACGTTTTTCTTTTTTCATTTTTGTTTAACAACTAACACCCCTAACCCCTCTTAAGAGGAGATGCCTCAACGAATGTGAGCTATCTAATTACTGTTACATTTCCTTTTTTGAAGTAATCTTGACCATCAATACATTTAACAGATAAATGATAAACATAAACTGCTGGATCTACTGGTTTTCCTTTGTAGTTACCATCCCAACCTACATGTTGTTGTGTAGTTTCAAAAACCAACTCACCCCAACGGTCGTAAATTTTTAGATGCATACTTTCTACATTTCGGCCTCTTAAAAATAGCACATCATTTTCTTTATCACCATTAGGTGTAAAAGCATTTGGTAGATAAACATTAGGTTCTCCACACACAATTTCCCAAGCATAAAGAGTGTAATATTTTATATAGGAACACCCACTACTTATTTCTGTAAAAAGTACGGAGTAATTGGTTGTAGTAGGAGGGTTTGCAAAAGGGTTTGCAATAGTATTATTGGTTAAGTTACTGTTTGGTAGCCACAAGTAAGTAAAATTTGAATCAGGGTCGGCATGTAAATAAGTTCCTTCACCATTAAACAAAGTGTCTTTATCAGAGGTTATAAAAATGTTGTTAGGATTAAATCCAGAAACAACCACTAAAGCAGAATCATTTGCTGAGCATCCAAAACTGTTTTGCGCTGTTACGTAATACATGGTTGTTGAAGAAGGGTTGACAATAGGTGTAGCGCTATTTTCTCCAGATAATATTTCACTTATAGGTTGCCAAGTATAAGTAAGTGTTTGATTGTTGATACTTGTTACAGAAAGTGTATCGTTAGCGCCATTACAAGTTGCACCTCCTGTGGTTAATATATTAACACCATTGTAATTTACTTTAATACTATCTATAGCAGAGCAAATGCCATTAGTTGCCATTAAATAAAAAGTAGTAGTATCAGAAACAGATACAGTAATACTATCATTTAAACTAGGGTTTAATGTATCAGTAAATAAAGGGTTTGAAGACCAAATATAACTATTCGCTCCAGTAGTAGTGCTATATAATAAAGCTACATTACAAGTATTGATTGAACCCGTAGTAGTAATTGAAACCGCAGAAGCAACAGTTATAGTTGTATTACTTGTAAAAGTGGTATTACAGATTGAATCTACTACGGTTAAAGAAACAGGATAGGACCCTGGTGTTGAAAATGTTTTTATAGGGTTTAATATTTGAGAAGTGGTATCATTCCCACCAAAGTTCCATAAATAATAATCGTGTGAACCACTAATGTTGGTGAAATTGACTGTTAATGGCGCACATCCTTGTTGATTGTCTATTCCTAAAATGGGTTGTGAAGGAGTATGAAAATTAATGGTAACACTATCAATATCACTACAAATACCATTGGTTGCCATAACATAATAGGTAACAACCTGATTATTGAATACTGTAAGCGTATCTGCTAGTCCGCTGTTTAAAGTATCTGTAAATTGATTGTTTGAAGACCAAACATAACTTGTTGCCCCAGTTGCAGAAACATTTAATAAAACGGGGTCGCAACTAGTACTATCAGTAGTTATAGAATTTATGGTTATAGGAGGATTTACTACAATAACTTGATGGGCCGTGTCAATTGTGTTGCAAATAGAATCTTGAATAATAAGAGTAACATTATAAGTACCAGGAGTATTATAATTTCTGATTGGATTAAAAACCTGTGAAGTGGTGTCGTTGTTTCCAAAATCCCATAAGTAGGTGTCGCTGCTATTGCTATTGTTAGTAAACGTAACGGTTAAAGGGGCACACCCTTCATAATTATCAACAGTGAATCTTGCTTTAGGGACAATTTCAAAATCAAATTTAAAAGTTCCATTGTTACATCCTGTACTATTGTTAGTATTTGACCATGCACCTGGTGTAGTAGGAAAATCATGGTTTCCCCAACATCCCGCACAAACTGATTGATAAACAATTCCATTTTTATCGAATCGACTAGTGCCCCCATCAACATGTTCTCGACTTAAATTACCACCAAAATAAGTTCCATACAGAAGAGATTGAACATTTCGTTCCATTACAATTAAATAAAAATCAAACCCATTCGGAGTATTGGGTTGAAATGACCCCGGAGTGGTTGGCATGCCATTTAAGCTAGCTCCAGTTAAGATATCTCCTCCCCATCCTGAAACATATATGTTCTCACACCTATCTACTAAAAATGCTGAAGGTGAGAATTTAGCATTGATGTTCCCATTTCCAAAAACAGTACTGTAATCAATTGTAGATAAATTATTATCTAATCGGACTATGAAATTACTACTATTGGGATTACTATAAGGAGCGTTTATAACTGGAAAAGAACCTCTAGTTTGACCTACGGTATAAACACTACCAAAACGGTCAATTTCCAAAAAATAACATTGGTCGTAATTGTTGGTGCCTAAAAGAGTTGAAGCTATTATTTGAGACCCATTAGTGTCAATTTTAGTAATATATCCATCTGCTTTTCCGCCTATATAGTTGGTATTGATAACTCCAGTAGTGGTTGGAAAATTGTTTGATGCCGTACCTCCACACACATAAACATAGTTACTAGTGTCCACTTTTATAGAAAAACCAGCATCCATATTGTCACCACCTAAATAAGAACTCCAATAAACGTTAGATAGATTTGAATTAAATTTAATAATTACGGCATCTTGATTACCATTTAATGTGTCATCAAACCCGTTAATAATAGGGAAATCAAAGGATTTGGTTGATGAAGTTATGTAACAATTACTATATTTATCGAGCATAATTTCACCACGATATTGATCTCCATAGTTGTTCATTAACGTATCGTAAGTTAAGTTTATGGTTGAGTTAACTCCATCATTTAAAGAGCCACCTATGTAAGAAGAACCTAAAAGACTTGTCCCAGATGAGTTTAATTTTGCGACATAAATATCTGTCCCATTAGTGAAATTTGAGCCATTACTGACATAGTATACAGGAATACCTCCATTAAAAGTATTATCAAATGAATTAACATCAGTAGGAAAATCAAAGGAACTGGTTGCTCCGTATAAATAAAGCTCATTATTTTCATTTGCAATTAAACTATGAACCGTTTCGGTTGAAGTTCCACCAACATAAGTAGAGTAGAGTAAATTAGTACCTGTAGAGTCGTAACGAGTAATTACAACATCAGTAATTCCCCCCCCAGGGACACCATTAAAGGAAGGGTCGTAAGCTCCCAGTGTAGTAGGGTAACCAACATTAAAAGCTGTTCCACCAGCAAATAGGCTACCGTCATATCCGTAAGTTGCAGTCATACCAAAATTGTCAGCAGTGGAGCCAGAATAACTAGCAAAAATCAAAATAGGATCGATAATTAAAGGTATTTTAGTGTTGTATTTACCGTTTATTTTGAATGATAAGGTGTTGTTTTTTAAAACGAATTCACAAGGAACTTCAATTTTTTTATTGTTTATGTTTTGATAGGCATAGGGTTTTTCCTCAACAATTTCTCCAATAGTGGTTTTGATAATCAGGTTTCCAGATTTGTTGATTTTAAGGTTATCAACTCCTTCATAATTTAATTGTACATCATTAATATTACCACTAGGATTCAAAATTACATCATACTTTAAAAAGTTTCCTATAGAGTAAACTTTAAAATCAATGTTAGTATAAATGTTGTTGTAATTAATGATTCTATGAGCAATAACATTGCTTTTCCACTTGTTCTTGTCCTTACCTAAAAAATAGTTGTAATATTCCGAATAGCTATCTGAAGATCTAATTGTAGCAGTTAATGCATTCATGAAACTTACCCTAAAAGCATGATACTTTAATTCAATTGGTTTTTGATTTGTGGAAAAATGGTTTTGATGAATTTCTTCAGCATTATACAAGTTATAGGTAAATGATTTTTGTTCAATAAATAAAGCTCCAATTCCTATATCAGCTTTGTATAAAACAGATTTATTCCATTGCCCTTTGTTTTCAATAAAACGTATTCCTTCGTTATGTGCTTTCGCAGATAAATCGACAAATGCTAATATTATTATAAAAAATAATCTCATAGTTATACTTATAACACCAAGTAAATTTAATGATAAATTGTTTGTCATCAAATTTTTAAATATTTAGCCTTTAATTGTTTGTAAGAATACATAAAACTAATTACTTTTGAATATTATTTAGAATCAGTCTAAATAAAAATAAAGAATGATAGATATTTTAATTGCCAATAACAACTTGATAGCTGGAGAAGGGTTAAAGACCATTTTGCAGAGCAGACTAGGTAATCGTGTGTTAGGTGTCGTTGATGATAAAGATAAATTTATAACCTCTTCAAAAAAATACTTTCCTGATATTGTTGTGGTTGATTACTCTCATTCATCTTTTGGAGTGGAGTTTATTGCTGAAATAAGAAAAGTGTATAAAAACACTAAAATATTAGCGATAACTGATGTTTTGCCTAAACAAACGATACATAAGGCGTTAAAATTAGGTGTAGATAGTTATTTGTTAGACGATTGTCAAAAACCTGAAATACTTGAAGCTATTGAAGATACTTATCAAGGAAAACAATTTTACTGCGGTCATGTTATTGATATTTTGGCTGAAAAAGACGACGATTTAAACAATTGTAGTGGTATCACTCTTTCGGAAAGAGAATTGGAAATAATCCGTTTAATTAGTGATGGATTAACCAACAAAGAAATTGCAGATGGTTTATGTTTGAGTACGCATACTGTAAATACTCATCGTAAAAATATCATGACAAAACTTGGCTTAAAAAATACTGCTGGAATTGTGATTTATGCGGTAAAAGAAAACATTATCAATACCTGATTAACCTGCTACCAACTTATTTAATTCGTTTACAAACATTAATGCCGCTTCATTGGTGTAAGTTTTTTCTTTGTATGATTTTACCCACTGAACACCTTTTACCACATTGGTTATAAATACCTCATCGGTTTGGAGTAGCACATTGGCATTAAGCATACCTTCAAAAATGTTTATTTTATGTTGCGCTGCAATTTTCAGGATTTGCTTTCGCATAATGCCATCCATACAACCTTCATCTAAACTTGGAGTATAAATGTTGTTTTTTTTGTATAAAAAAAGATTGGAGTTGGTTGTTTCTACAATGCGATTGTATTTATTTAACACAATACAGTCGTCAATTTTTTTCTCAACAGCATATAAACCAGCTAAAATTTGAATAATGTTGTTGGTGGTTTTAATGTTAGATAGCTTCGAAGTACTTCTTCGTTCTTCGCTGTATAAATCAATACTTTTTCCGTTTTCGTTGAGTGAATAAAGATTGGTTTCAATTTTTTTTGCTTCAATGATGTATGCACTTTTTTCGTTAATAGGAGTGTAAAAACCTTCAGAGTCTCTAAAAAGTGTTATTCGAATTCTGCCGCCTTCGGTAATGTTATTTTTGATGATAAGTTGTTTGGTGTTTTTAATAATTTCATCAAAATTTATTCCGTAGGGTTTAAGTTTTAAAAAATCAACCCCTTTTTTTAATCGAATAAAGTGGTCGTCTAAAAACATAAGTTTACCATTTACTACCCGAATGGTTTCAAAAATAGCATCACCGTATTTAAAAGCCCTATTGTTTACCGTAAAAATTTTTTCGGTTTCTACATACAATTTTCCGTTGTAATTTATGTAGGTTTCGTTTGGCATTAGGGTGTTTTTATCTGGTTGAGGTACTTGTTTATATCGTCGTTTTTATTTACTTTAATTCCAGTAACATTTACTTTTTGTGCAGCTAAAATGTCTCGCTCGCTATCGCCAATAAAGTATGAGTTTGAAACATCAATTTGGTATTTAGCAATGGCTTTTTCTAACATTAATGAGTCAGGTTTTCGGCAAATACATTTTTCAATTTCATTGTGGTGCGGACAATAAAATACAGCTAATAAGGGAATATTATGTTTTGTAAATTGCTCTCGCATGTGACTGTGTACGAGAAATAAGTCGTTATGGTTATAAATTTTTTTCGAAATACCTCCTTGATTGGTGATAACAACAAACTCAAATCCTCGTTGTTTCAACTTTTCTAAAGCCGAAAATAACCCATCAACAAATTTGAAATCTTCAATTTTATAGGTGTAGTCGCCACGTTCTACATTAATGACACCGTCTCTATCAAGAAATATTATTTTTCTTAACATTTATTGAAAATAAGCTACTATTTGACTGATAAAATTTACAAATGCACCTGGTACAAATAATAAGGTAAATAAAAATCCAAATGCTGCACCTCCTATGTGTGCATCGTGTGCAATGTTGGTTCCACCACGTTTATCCATATACATTTCGTAAGCAATATATAACACTCCAAAAATAATAGGAGGTATGCTAATGGGTAGAAATATTATTCCAATACCTCCGCTTAAAGGCATAAAAGCTATGGCAGAAAATAATACTGCAGATACTGCTCCTGAAGCCCCAACAGAGTTATAGGCGTAATTGTTTTTGTGTTTGATTAAGGAAGGAATAGTTGCAGCCATTGTTCCTCCCAAATAAATAAACAAATAATACAATATTGCTTTTGAGCCCATAGAATACGCTAAAAAATCTTCCACTGCATTACCAAAAGAATACAACACATACATGTTGAAAATTAGATGAAAAACATTGGTTCGGTCGTGAACAAATGCATGGCTAATTAGTCTGTGCCACTCCTTATGTTGTGTTACCTGGTACGGGTTAAACAACAGTTTTGAATAAAGTTCTTGATTATTGTTTGCTGCCAAGGAAATAGCAACTGTAATAATAATTATGATGAGGGTTATACTCATTAAAATAATTTCATTTGGTTTTCGCTATCGTCGTCAATAGGTTTAATTGGTCCTTTTTTTTCTTTTTTCTCAACCGAAGGTAATGATATGGCAGGTTTTGTTTCTTTTTTAGTCATTAATTCCTCTTCTTCATTATCGTCTTCATCATCCGATTCTTCAACTTGCTCATCTCCATCGTCTATATCTTCTGTATCTTCTTCCAACTTCTGACTTTCATCTTCTACCTCTTCAACATCCTCAACAACTTCTTCGAACGGAAGTGGTTCTAACAAATCAATGTTTTTAACTTTGTAAGTAGTTAAACGGTTACCAATTGCTTTTAGTCCTTTTACAGCAATAAAATCTTCTAATTTTATCGTTTCTGAGGCACGTTCTACACCTTTATCTTTAGCAAAGTTCAATTGTATTTGAGGTTTCCAATCGGTAGAGACTACTTCCAAAAACGAATCAGGGTGTTCGGTAATAAACAACACTTTATTGCTTGTTGGTTCCACCAAAAATCGTTTTACATTGTATTGTTTTTTGTCGCCGTCGTAATAAATTGCAGAAACAGGTTTTTTAGGATTCCATTTCTCAATAACAATCATGTTTTCATCAAACTTGGTAAACAAATCGAATCCAGTTAATTGGTATTCGCCCGATTGCATGATGGTTAATATCTTGTCGGTAGCTTTAAACTCTCCTAAGAAATCACCTCTACCATCGGTATTTAAACGCTGAACGGTATCGTCGAACCAAATTTTACGAGCCGATAAGGTTGAAACTCCTTTTTCTTTCAATTCAATTTTTGCAATAGGATATTTAGTAACTCTATTGCCCAATGCTCCACGACCTTTTATTGCCAATTCTGAAAAATCGATTTCGAATTTGAGTTTACGTACGTTTGGTTTTGGTTTTAATTTAACTAAAACGGTTTCTGCTTCTCCGTTAGGATTTGCTGTAAACCATAGCACTTTAGAACCAGCTGTTCCTTTGGTTAAATGATATTCCTTATCACGAGTTATAGAGGTTACCGGAAAACGTTTCATCATGGTTGGCCCAGATTTACCGTCCTGATAAATTAAGTTGTAAATGGTTCGTTTATCGTCTTTTTTCCAAACTCCAACATGAATAATGTTTTTACCCACAAAAGCTTTTGCAGAGTTACGTGTAACCATCATTACACCGTCTTCTCTAAATACAATAATATCATCAATATCCGAGCAATCGCAAACAAAATCTCCTTCGCCACGTTTTAATCCATGACCAATAAAACCTTCTTCTTTATTTACATAAAGCTTAACATTGTTTATAGCAACTTGTGCTGCATCAATGTTTTCGAACGAACGAATTTCTGTTTTTCGTTCTCTTCCTTCACCGTATTTCTTTTTAATTTCTTTAAAATACTCAATGGCAAATTCAATCAAATGTTCCAAGTTGTATTTCACTTGTTTCAGTTCATCTTCTAATGCCAATAATTTCTCCTCGGCTTTGTCGGCATCGTGCTTTGTAATTCTTCGCATTCTGATTTCCAACAAGCGCTTCACATCTTCATCATTTACAGGGCGAAGCAAATGTTTGATAAATGGTTGAAGCAATTCTAAGGTTTTCTCAATAGCTTCTTCATAACCCAAACCGTGTAACGGAACATAAATTTTGTTTTCGATAAAAATCTTCTCTAACGATGAAAAGTGCCATTGATCTTCTAATTCACCTTTTCGGATTTCTAACTCACGTTTTAATAAATCAACGGTATTGTGCGTTGAAATTTCTAACAATTCATTTACACCAATAAACTTTGGTTTGTCTTCGTGTATTACTGTACTGTTTGGAGATATCGAAACCTCACAATCAGTAAAAGCATAAAGTGCATCAATGGTTTTATCGGGCGATACACCAGATGGTAAGTGAATTAAAATCTCGACATCTTCGGCTGTATTGTCATCAATGTGATGAACTTTTATTTTGTTTTTTGAATTTGCCTTTAGAATGGATTCAATCAACTTATCTGTAGTAACACCAAAAGGCAATTCGGTAATTTTTAAGGTCTTTTTATCTTCTACAGCAATTCTGGCTCTTACTTTAACTCGCCCACCTCTTAATCCTTCGTTGTAGTTCGAAAAATCTGCCATACCACCCGTTGGGAAGTCGGGCATGATGTTGGTTTTTTTGCCTTTTAAAATAGCTACCGAACCATCAATAAGCTCAATAAAGTTATGAGGTAAGGTTTTACAAGCTAAACCAACAGCAATACCCTCAACACCTTGGGTAAGCAGTAAAGGGAATTTTACAGGTAAGGTTTCGGGTTCGTTGTTTCTACCATCGTATGAAGACAGCCAAGTAGTAGTTTTTGCATTAAATACTACATCTAGAGCAAATTTGGTTAAACGTGCCTCAATGTATCGGGGTGCAGCAGCTCTATCACCAGTATAAATATTTCCCCAGTTTCCTTGACAATCAATCAATAAATCTTTTTGTCCGATTTGTACCATGGCATCGCCAATTGAAGCATCACCATGAGGGTGATATTTCATGGTGTTACCAATTACGTTGGCTACTTTGTGGTAACGACCGTCGTCCAGTTCTTTCATCGAATGTAATATTCGACGCTGAACTGGTTTTAAACCATCGTTTAAATGAGGAACAGCACGCTCCAAAATAACATAAGAAGCATAATCCAAAAACCATTCGTGATACATGCCCGAAACCTGAATAACATTTTCCAGCTTTTCGCCTTCGTTGTTTTCAAACTCTTCGTCTCTTTCTATGTTATCTTCTTCGTTTTCTGCCATTATTTTATTCTATAATGATTCCTCAATTAAATCTTTTTCAACTTTTAAGTTTTCGATGATAAATTCTTGACGTTCTGGTGTGTTTTTACCCATGTAAAAATCCAGCAATTTTTGTACTGGTGTGTCAGAACCAATAATAACTGGGTCTAAACGAATGTCTTCACCAATAAAAAATTTGAATTCGCTTGGTGAAATTTCTCCTAACCCTTTAAATCGAGTTATTTCGGCTTTACCTTTTAGTTTTTCAATGGCATCTTTCTTTTCTTGTTCCGAATAACAGTAAAAGGTTTGTTGTTTATCACGAACCCTAAAAAGAGGCGTGTCTAATACATACAAGTGTCCATTTTTAATCACATCAGGGAAAAATTGTAAAAAGAAGGTAATCAACAACAATCGTATGTGCATACCATCCACATCGGCATCGGTAGCAATAACAATGTTGTTGTAGCGTAAATATTCAATGCCTTCTTCAATGTTTAAGGCTGCTTGTAATAAATTGAATTCTTCGTTTTCGTAAACAATTTTCTTAGTTAAACCATACGAATTCAAGGGCTTTCCTTTTAAACTAAAAACCGCTTGAGTGTTTACGTCTCTCGACTTGGTAATAGAACCAGAAGCTGAATCTCCCTCAGTAATAAAAAGGGTAGTCTCCACTTTTCTAGGATTGTCTTTTTCGTCGTTGTAATGAACTCTACAGTCTCTTAATTTTTTGTTGTGCAACGAAACCTCTTTGGCTCGTTTCTTTGCCAATTGTTTGATGCCCGCCATGTCCTTGCGTTCACGCTCAGCTTGTAAAATACGGCGCTGAACGGCTTCGGCAACATCTGGGTTTTTATGAAGGTAATTATCTAATTCACGTTTTAAAAAATCGTTGATAAATGCACGCATCGAAGGACCATCAGGACCAACATCTGTTGAACCCAATTTTGTTTTTGTTTGCGATTCAAAAACAGGCTCCATTACTTTTACACTTACTGCAGAAATAATTCCTGAACGCACATCGGCAGCATCATAATCCTTACCATAAAACTCACGAATGGTTTTAACGTAAGCCGTTCTAAATTCGTTTTGGTGTGTTCCACCTTGCGGAGTAAATTGTCCGTTAACAAACGAATGGTATTCTTCGCCATACGCTTGAGTATGACAAATAGCCACTTCAATATCTTCGCCTTTTAAATGGATAATAGGGTAGAGGGCTTCGTCGGATAAATTTTGTTGTAATAAATCTTTTAACCCGTTTTCCGATTCAATTTTTTCGCCATTGAAGTTGATGGATAAACCAGTATTTAAAAACGCATAGTTCCACAACAGTTTTTCGACAAACTGCATACGGTATTGGTAGTTTTTAAAAATAACTTCATCAGGAATAAAACTCACTTTTGTTCCTTTTCGGTAGCTCGATTCTTCAATCGGGTAATCGTTGATTAATTCGCCTCGCTCAAATTCTGCTTTTTTAATTTGTCCATCTCTAACCGATTCAACAATAAATGAGCTGGATAAAGCATTTACTGCTTTTGTACCCACACCATTTAAACCAACCGATTTTTTAAATGCTTTTGAGTCGTATTTTCCACCCGTATTCATTTTCGATACGGCATCAATCATTTTTCCTAACGGAATACCACGACCGTAATCTCTCACTTTTACCAACTTGTCTTTAATAGAAATATCAATGGTTCTACCATTTCCCATTACAAACTCATCAATACAGTTATCTACAACTTCTTTCAACAAAATGTAAATACCGTCGTCGTAAGCAGACCCGTCGCCGAGTTTACCTATATACATACCGGGCCGTAATCGGATGTGTTCTTTCCAATCTAACGACCGTATGCTGTCTTCGGTATAATTTGATTCTTCTGCCATAAAGGGTTTCTTTCAAGAAATCCTAAAATTAGAAATTATTTTTTTTGATTTTTTGACTATCCAATAAAGGTTATCAAAGGATTTATTAACATTTTTTAAGTTGTACTTGGAAGTTAATCTTTTTTTGCCGTAACTTTGTAAGTGAATACTTACTAACATAAATTGTCATGAACGGAAAATACAATATTGCAATAGGTTTTTTAACTATGGGATTGTTTATGGCTTATGGTTTTATGTTAATTTATTTACGAGATTTTGCACCAGAAAAAGAAGAATGGATTAATTCTTATTCGTTTGGAAAACATTTTGAATCGAGATTGGCACATGTTCACGGTAATTTATTTGCTTTTTTAAATATCGTTGTTGGATATCTTTTAATACAATTTCAAGATAAATTAGCAAATACGAAAGCCATATCGTTGTTAAGTCTAGTCGGTCTGTTAATGCCAATAGGTATTTTAGCGGAAGTATATGTTGGTGCACCTCCAATTTTTGTATTGCTTGGGGCAATGGCTATGACAGCTGCTGTGATTTGGTTAGGTATAGTATTTTTTAATTTAAAATCAGAAAAATAATGGAAAACAAGTTTACAGAACGACAAATAGAGATAATGGAAGCTGCAATTAAGCGTATTGATTGCTGTGGAATACAAGAACTTACCATAAAAAATTTAGCTGCGGATATTAACTTATCGGAAGCTGCATTATACCGTCATTTTAAAGGTAAAAATGAGATATTACTGGGGTTGCTAACCTATTTTATTATGGGAATGAAAGAGCGAATTTCTTCTGCCTTATCAGATAAAGAAAAATCGCCATCAGAAATTTTAAGACTAATTTTTACTACACAATTAAACACCTTTGTAAATAACCCTGCAATAGTTAGTGTTATTTTTTCGGAAGGTATTTTTCAATTTAATAAAGAGTTGTCGGATAAAGTTTCGGCAATGATGAAAGTGATGCAAACCAATATTGGAGAGGTTGTTAAGAGAGGTCAAGAAGTAGGAGTTTACAATAGTTTACTTGGAGCATCTGCTACCACAACCATTATAATGGGAAGTATGCGAATGGTAGTACTGAAATGGAAATTATCAGGACATAAATCGGATTTAATTAAAGACGGTACATCGGTGTTAAACGGTTTAATAAATTTATTAGAAAAATAAAATGAAAAATATACTTCGATACGTTGTTGCAGTTGTACTTACTGCATTTGGGTTGTTAACCCTCTTTTTAAGTTCGTCGGTAATATTCGATTGGTTCGGGATAAGAGCCAAAGAAGGTAATTATGTGTTGTTTGTGGTTTGGGCAAACTTTATCAGTAGTATCCTTTATTTAGTATCGGCTTATGGTTTTGTTCAATTAAAAAAATGGGCAACCAAACTTTTAGCTGCATCTGTGGTTATTTTAATTGTTGCCTTTTTAGGATTATTACTTCACATAAAAGGCGGAGGAATTTACGAAACTAAAACTGTTGGAGCTATGATATTCAGAACAGTTATCACAATTGTATTTACAACATCATCATATTTATTAATAACTAAAAACAAGAAAAATGAAAACTAAATTAATTATACCTATTGCATTAGGATTTGTATTGTTTAGTTGTGGGGAAGCTACAACTGAAGAAAAAGAAG
Source organism: Flavobacteriales bacterium (assembly GCA_020635795.1). Classification (NCBI taxonomy): domain Bacteria; kingdom Pseudomonadati; phylum Bacteroidota; class Flavobacteriia; order Flavobacteriales; species Flavobacteriales bacterium. The sequence goes on along the minus strand of JACJZD010000001.1, from coordinate 1,579,721 downwards.
TAACTCAAGAAACTGTTGTTGCCGAAGACGAGCATCACCACGATGACGACGAAGCCATTGTTTTAGATAATGGAAATAAATGGGTGGTTGTACCAGAAATGAAGGCTTTTATAACAAACATCGAAAACGGAGTGGTGGAATTTTCTAAAAAGGAAAACGCCACTTTTGAAGACCATAAATCGTTGTCGAAATTAATTGACAAAAATCTAGAAGACTTAACTTCTAATTGTACCATGACAGGGCAAGCACACGACGAATTGCACAAGTGGTTGTTGCCTTTTTTAGATTTAGCTTCGGAGTATGCTGAAAGTGAAAATATTGACGAAGCTAAAGCATCATTTCAAAAAATCAATCAATCGTTTAACGAATTTAATATTTATTTCAAATGAAAAAAACGGTAATAACAGCTTTCTCAGTATTGTTAGGTTTACTTTTTTTACAAAGTTGTGGTAGAAATGCTGAACCAATTACTGTTGAGGAAGAAAGTACAAAGGTTGATGAGCAAGTGGCTTTAAAATTAATGAGCCAAACGTGTTTTACCTGCCATAATCCTGATATGGAAATCGACAATAGAGTTGCTCCTCCTTTGTTTAAAATTCGAGAACATTATTTGGATGATGAAACAACTCAAGATGAGTTTGTAAAAAACATTACATACTTTATTAATAACCCAACCGAAGAAAATTCTATAATGCCAGGAGCTGTTCGCAATTTTGGATTGATGCCAAAAATGACTTTTAAAGATGAAGACATTAAATTGATTGCAGCATATTTGTTTGAAAATGATGTCGCCTCTGATGAGTGGTATGCTCGTTGGGAAGCTTTTAATAAGCAGCCAAAAACTGATGAGGAAAAATTGAGTTTTGAAGACATGGGTTTAAAGTATGCTATGGGAACGAAAGCCATTCTGGGTAAAAACTTGATGAATGCCATTCAAACCAAAGGAGCAGAACATGCGGTTGATTTTTGTAACATCAAAGCCATTCCATTAACCGATAGTATGTCGGTTGAGTTTGGTGCTAAAATAAAAAGAGTAAGTGATAAACCTCGAAACGCTAACAATCAAGCTAACGCTGAGGAATTAAGTTTTATAGAAGAACTTAAAGTAAAAATAGCAAAGGGTGAAAAATTAGTTCCAAAAGTTGTTGAACACGATGATAAAATGGTAGGATATTATGCCATTGAAACCAATAAAATGTGTTTGCAATGTCACGGTGTAGCAAATGCTGATGTTCATGCATCAACTCTAGCAAAAATTAAAACCAAATATCCTGACGACAAAGCTTTGGGTTACAAGGAAAATGAAATACGAGGAATTTGGGTGGTAGAAATGACTAAATAAAATAACATGAATATAAAAGACTTACATCCAGCAGCAAAAGGAATTTCGGCAATATCGCTTTTTAAAGGCGAAGAAGGAATGGTAAAAACCATACATCTTTCGGCAGGGGTAGAATTAACGAAACATCAAAGCAAAACCAATGCTTTATTGTTGTGTATTGATGGCGAGGTTGTTTTTGAAAACGACAATGGTGTTAAAGAAACCTTAAAACAAGGTGATTATGTAAACATTGAGCCTTTAGTAGACCATTGGATGAGTAGTGTCACAGATAGTTATCTGATTCTAATGAAATAATATACGATAAATAATTAAAAATTTTTTAATCATGGACAGACACAGTTATAACGTTTCCCTAAAATGGGAAGAAGGAAGAAAAGGAATAATGGAATCACCAGAGCTTCCTACTAAAATTGAAGTGGCAACACCGCCAGAATTTGAAAAAGGAATTCCTGGTATTTGGTCGCCAGAACATTTATTTACCGCATCGGTTTTAAGTTGTTTTATGACTACCTTTTTAGCCATTGCCGAATACTCAAAATTAGAATATGAATCTTTTGATTGTGATGCAGAAGGTATTTTAGATAAAGTAGATGGCAAGTTTTTAATGACCGAAATAAACCTCAATGCCAAGTTAAAAATTAACGACATCAGCAAAAAAGAAAAAGCTGAACGGGTGTTACATAAATCAGAGGCTGCTTGTTTAATTTCTAATTCAATTAAAACAACCGTTAATTTGAACTGCGAGATAAGTTAATTGAAGTAAATACCAATAAAAATTTTTTACCCCATGAAGTTAGTAAACGCTCACATACAAAAAATCATAATACTTGTTTTTCTGAGTAGCACAAGCATTTTAAACGCCCAAACATGGAGTTTACAACAATGTATTGATACTGCTTTAGTAAATAATAAAAATTTACAGATAAGTAGAAATAACCAGCAAATTAGCGAACAAAAACGAAAAGAAGTTCAGGCGAATTTGATTCCAAAACTGGAAGTTAATGGCGAATACAAGTATTTCACAGATTTGCCTTATCAGTTAATGCCCCTATCTACGTTTAATCCACAAGCACCAGAAGGACAATTTAAAGAGGCTCAGTTTGGCGTTCCTCACAACATTAATGCAAACTTGCAATTGAGTGTGCCGTTGTATAATGCACAATTGTATAGCAACATTTCAACGACCAAAATCGCTACAGAATTAAGCAGTTTACAGTATAAAAAAACTGAAGAACAAGTGTTTTTTGAAGTGAGTAATTTGTATTACAATGCTCAAATTCTTCAACATCAAATTTTATTTTTAGACAGCAACATTCAAAACAATAATGCTTTACTGAAAACAATGAGTTTACTAAAAAGTCAGCTGTTGGCAAAAGAGACGGATGTTACTAAAATTGCTTTGCAACTGCAACAACTCCAAACGCAAAGAGATTTATTAATAAACAAACACCAACAAGTGTTAAATGGTTTAAAAATAATGGTTGGACTTCCTTTAACCACCAACATTGAAGTAGATCAAAGCATCGTTTTTGAAACAAAACCAGACCAAATCTCAACCAATAACGTTGATTTACAATTGGCTCAAACCAAATCTCGTTTATTAAGCAATGAATTAAAATCGATAAAACGCTCTCGATTACCTAGTTTAGCATTGTTTGGAATGTACGGTACAACTGGTTTTGGTTATGATAAACAACCTAACGATTTTTTAAATTTTTACCCCATCAGTTTTGCAGGAATTAAGTTGCAATACCCACTTTTTAATGGAACGGTTACCCAACGAAAAATTAACCAAAAGAAATTTGAAATTGACAATGCCGATTTGCAACTAACCTTGCTCAACGACCAAACTGCTATGCAAACAGAAAATGCGTTAAGCGAAAAAATAATTTCTAAACAAACGGTTGACAATACGCTTAAACAAGTCCAATTGGCTGAAGATATTTACCGCAAAACCATTTTACAACAAAAGCAAGGTACGGCAAATTTAACCGAAGTGTTAATGGCAGATAATGCGTTAAGAGAAATTCAACAACAATACCTTTCGGCAATTGTGGGCTATTTAAAAGCCGATTTAGAATTAAAAAAATTGACCGGAAATTTTTCAGTAAAACAATAATAACAGAAAGAATATAAACTCATGAAAAAATACATCTACATCATTGCAGGAATTATGATAACTGCTTTAGTCGTTTTTAAATTAGCGAGCAATAAAAACAAATCGGAAGATAGAATTTATCATTACGATAAAGAAGCTCCTATTGAAATTGAAACGATAACGGTTAAATCAAGTGAATTAACCACCGAAACTGCTTATGCAGGAACTTTTGAAGCCAATAAAGAAGTGAAAGTTACCGCTGATATTCAAGGGAAAATTAACGAAATGTTGGTGGATTTAGGTTCGGAAGTAAAAAAAGGACAAGCATTAATTCAGTTAGATAATGCGTTACTTAAGCTTCAATTGCAAGCTGCTGAAGTAACGGTTAAGGGCTTAGAAAATGATGTAAATCGTTATACCATTTTAGCTGAAGCAGATGCTATACAAGGCGTTCAGTTAGAAAAAGCTACGTTGGGACTGCAAGCAGCAAAAATTCAACGTGCGACGTTGTTGGAGCAAATTTCCAAATCCACGATTAAAGCTCCTTTTGATGGTGTAGTTACTATGAAAATGACTGAAACGGGAGCTTTTGCTGCTCCAGGTGTACCATTGCTGCAACTTACAGAAATTCAACAATTACGCTTTACCATTTTTGTTGCTGAAAACGATATTAACTTGTTTAAAGTAAACAATACTTATTCTATTGTTCCTGACAATAACAAAGAACAAATTTTACAAGGAAAAATTATTGCAGTTGGAAGCCAAGCTAATCCCGCTGGAAGTTTTCCAGTACAATTTATCGTAAACAATCCCAACCAAAACCAATTAAAATCGGGAATGTTTGGTAAAGTTCAATTGCAACAAAATATTACTAAAGAAGGCTTGTATATTCCTGTTGCATTAATTCAAGGTGGTGAAGAAAATGCCAGTGTTTATGTTGTAAAAAACAACAAAGCGGAATTGAAAAAAATAACCATTAAAACAAAAATACAAGATAAAGTATTGGTTACCGCTGGCATAAAAGCAGGCGATGTACTGGTTAGCAAAGGATTTATCAATTTGTTTGATGGAGCAAATGTCAAAGTAAATTGATGAATAATAGAGTTGTCATCCTTTGTCACACTGAGCTTGTCGAAGTGTTGTTCAAGGATAGAGAAGTATAAAATAAATTTTAAAAGCATTTTAAAATGAACATTACAGAAATATCAATAAAACGACCATCACTAATTATAGTGCTGTTTAGCGTATTTATTTTATTGGGATATATTGGATTCACCAATTTAAGTTACGAGTTAATGCCCGATTTTAATCAGCCTGTGGTGGTTATAAAAACAGGTTATCCTGGAGCTGAACCCGAAGAGGTAGAAACATCGGTGAGCCGAAAAATTGAAGATGCTTTAGCCAATTTAGAAGGAGTAGATTATTTGGTTACTAAATCGCTTCCTAATGCATCGGTAGTTATCGCCAACCTTAAATATGGTACCGATTTGGATAAAACCATGCAAGATGCTCAACGTTACATCGACAACATCAGTAAAGATTTACCGCAAGATGTAATGAGCCCAGAAATGAGCAAGGTATCGCCAAACGATTTGCCCATCATGTCGATTAGTGCCACAAGCGATATGCCTGCTACCGAGTTTTATCAAAAAATGAAAGACGATTTTTTACCACAAATTCAACAATTAAAAGGCGTTGCAGAAATTACCTTGTTGGGCGGTAAAGAGCGAGAAATTCAAGTAAATATTAACCCCGACAAATTAAAATTGTACAAAGTTTCTATGCTGCAAGTGGTAGAAGCTATCAATCGCTCTGGGTTAGATTTACCTGCAGGAAAAGTGCAAACCGACAAAGAACGTAATGCGGTTCGGTTAACCGGAAAATTTAATACGCTTAACGACATCAAAAATGTACAAATAGCGATGCCAGTAATGGGCAGTCCTATTTATGTTAAAGATGTTGCTGATGTAGAAGATAAAACTGTTGAGACCTCTTCGATAAGTCGATATAATGGTAAAACGGGTATTGGTTTACTGCTAAAAAAACAAGGCGATGCCAATGCGGTTGATGTATCAAAATTAATAAAGCAACAATTTGCTAAAATTGAGCAAAGTAACCAAGCAAGCAATGTGAAATTTATTATTGCTGATGATAGCACAGACAATACCATTGCCGCAGTTAATTCGGTAGTGTTCGATTTAATTTTAGCCGTTATTTTGGTGTCGTTGGTAATGCTCTTGTTTTTAAGGAGTTTTAGAAATTCGATTATTGTATTGGTTGCTATTCCTACCTCGTTAGTTACTGCTTTTGCTGTAATGTGGATATTGGGTTACACGCTCAATTTAATGACGCTGTTAGCCATGTCGCTCATTGTCGGGATTTTAGTTGATGATGCTACCGTTGTGCTTGAAAACATTCAACGGCATTTAGATATGGGTAAAGAAAAACGTGCTGCTTCTATGGACGGACGTATGGAAATCGGGTTTTCAGCCTTGTCCATCACTTTAGTTGATGTAGTGGTTTTTGTGCCTATTTTATTCTTGCAAGTTTTTGTTGCCGACATGCTTAAACAGTTTTCGGTGGTGGTAATTACTTCTACATTAACCAGTTTATTGGTAGGATTTACTTTAACGCCTTGGATGTCTTCACGTATTGGTAAAAAAGAAGATTTACAGCCTACCAATTTTTTTAATAAATTTTTATTGTGGTTTGAACATCAGCTTGAAAAGTTTACCAATTGGTATGGAAAACAATTGGAGTGGGTGTTAAATCATAAGCTAATTTTTACTGGAATTATTGTCTTGCTTTTTGCACTTACAGGAATAATGATGAAACAAAACATTATCGGTAAAGAGTTAATTGCTACGGGCGATCAAGGTAAATTTTTAATGGGATTAGAGTTTGATAAAAGCACTTCCATCGACTACAACAACACCATTTCTACACATATAGAAGACTATATTTTACAGCAAAAAGAAGTGAAAACCTTGTTTAGTAATGTGGGCGGACCAAGTACTGGAATTGGTAGTTTGGGTGTGGGCTCTGCTTACAAAACCGAGTTTACCATTCAGTTGAAAGATAAAAAAGAGATTGATAATATTGCTACTGAAACTTACATGCAACACTTAAGAATTGAATTGCAACAAAAATTTCCGGGTATAAAATATTCTATAGCTGCTTTAGGGTTAATTCCTCGTTCGGCACCAATAGAAATTACCTTGAGTGGAAGCAATAATGAAGAAGTAACCGCAACCGCCAATCAATTAAAAACAATAATAGAAAAAATACCTGGAGCAGATAATGTTAAACTTTCGGTAGAAGCTGGAAGTCCTGAATATCAAGTAATTCCTGATAAAGATAAAATGCAACGTTTGGGCTTAAATACAGCTTATGTGGGCATGAGTTTACGTACTGCTTTTACAGGTAATGAGGATGCGACACTTACCGAACAAGGAATTGAATACCCTGTGCGTATTCAGTTGGCTGATTTTAACCGATTAAGTTATAACGATGTGGAAGATTTAACGATTGTAAACCCGAAAGGAATGCCAATTAGCGTGAGCCAGTTTGCTCAAATTAAAAAAAGTAATTCTCCTTCGCTGTTGGAGCGTAAAGACCGACAACCAGCCATTACCATAACTGCCGATGCTTTAGGACGTCCATCTGGAACGGTTGCCGATGAAGTAGTTGCTTACGTTAAAGAAAATCCATTACCTGAAGGAATGCAAATGACTTGGGGTAGCGATGTTAAAAGACAAAACGACAGCTTTGGAGCGTTGGGTTCTGTTTTATTGATTTCCTTTTTGCTGATTTATTTAATAATGGTGGCGTTGTACGATAGTTTTGTATATCCTTTTGTGGTATTGTTTTCTATACCTGTTGCGGTAATTGGAGCATTTTTAGCCTTAAACTTATCACTCAACCATTTAAGCTTATTTGCTTTGTTAGGGTTGATTATGTTAATGGGATTGGTAACCAAAAATGCCATTTTAATTGTGGATTTTACCAATCAGCTTAAAACAGAAGGAAAATCTTACCAAGAAGCATTAATTATTGCTGGAAAAGAACGGTTACGACCAATTTTAATGACCACGCTTTCTATGGTTATAGGAATGTTGCCCATTGCTTTGGCAACAGGTTCTGCAGCCGAATGGAAAAATGGTTTAGCATGGGTTATTATTGGTGGATTATTATCCTCTTTAATTCTTACCGTTTATTTAGTTCCAGTGGTGTATTATGCGGTTGATTCTGTTAAAGAAAAATTAACAAAGAGAAAGAATCGATGAAAAAATTAGTGATAATTTTTGCATTAGTTAATGTCGGATTTTTACTGACTTCATTTACTTTTCAAGCTAAAACGTATTCGTTAACAGTTGAGGTAAACCAGTTGAGAAATTCAACAGGGGTAGTTCAATTTGCATTGTATAACAAAGATGGTTCAATACCAGATGAAGATTATAAAAAATACTACAAGATATTAAAGAATAAAATAGAAAATGGTTCATCAAGGGTTACGTTTCATCAATTACCTGCTGGAAAATATGCCGTAAACATTTTACACGATGAGAACATGAACGGTAAAATAGAAAAAGGTTGGGTGCTACCAACAGAAGGTATTGGATTTTCTAACTTTAATAAAATAGGTTTAGGCAATAAACCTTGTTTTTCAAAAGCATGTTTTGACTTGGAAACCAATAAAAACATATCCATTAAAGTCATCTACTTTTAAGAAAAAGAAAAAGCCGCTTATAGCGGCTTTTTCTTTAGTGGCGGAAGGTGGGGGATTCGAACCCCCGGAACAGTTTCCCGTTCGACAGTTTAGCAAACTGTTGGTTTCAGCCACTCACCCAACCTTCCATTTTTTAACGGACAGCAAAAATAACAATCAAATCCTAATGAGGAAATAAATTGGTCGTTTTTTTAACGATTATTTTTAATAACGTAGAGACGTACAATTGTTCGTCTCTACAATTTTAATTCGCATCAAACTGATAAGGGTCACTTGTAGTTTTAAAAGGAGTAGAATCGCCGTTTAATTCACGGTATCGTTTACGCGCATCAACTCCATAAATACTGTCTTGGTATTCAAATAGCAATTTTTTATACAACTCAGTAGCTTTGGCTTTATCGTTTTTATCGTTGTCGTAAATCAAAGCTAAGTTAAAAATGGCATCGTCGCCCAATAGTTCTTTAGGGTATTTTTTTATAATTTCATTGAGGTTGTCGATGGCAGCATCAATTTTATGGTTTTTGTAATTGATTTTAAACCTTTTGTACAATACATCATCATTTAAACCATGGTACGAAAATTCTTTTTGAAGTGAATCGAGTAAAATGAGTGCTTCATCGTTTTTGTTCTGATAACTCAATAAATCTGCTTTTGCAAAAAGTAGGAGAGGGGCTTCGTTGGTGTCAATACCAATGGCATCGGTGATTAAAAGCGATAATTCCATGGCATCGTTGGCGATGAGTTTTGATGTAGAAGCTTTTAAAACATCGAGTTGGGCTTTCGACCAAGCAAAATCTCCCGTGTAAAACGAAATTTTTGCATTTTTAAATTTAGCCGTTTCACCCAATTGGTCGTATTTATACGCTTTCTCAACTTGCGAATAGAGTAGAGAGGCGTCCCAAATTTCATTGGTAAACAAATACACATCAGCCAATTCAATTTTTGTTTGTGCTTGTTCGTGAGCACTAATTCCAGCCATTTGCAAAACCTCATTTAACAAACCAATGGCTTTTTCGGGTTGGTGCAAATAAAAGGTTTGTAGTTGTGCTAACCCTCTTAATAATGGAGAGGTTGAAGCCGTTTTGCCTAATTCACTTATCGTAGAAAGGTAGCTACGTTCAAGTTCAGTTAAATCGAGTTGAGTATAATTGTTAGTAGCCGTTATTTTGTTTTTATACACATTTACCAATTCCATTTTGGCATTTACATAATAATAGCTTTCATTTCCTTTTCCGATAACATGCTGATAGCATTTTATGGCGGTTTCGTAATCTTTGTTCTCGCTAGCCAGTTGACCCAAAGCCATTAGTCTGTCGCCATATTCTTTAAAGCGTTTGTCCATTGCTTTTGCTTGAATAAAAGCTCCTGCATAATTTTCTTCTTGAATGTAAACCCAAATCAGCATTTCAGAAAAAACCCGTTTATCAGGGTGTTTTTGCACAAACTCAATTAATGAAGTTTTAAGGATGTCTTTTTTAGTTCCTTTATCATCGTCGTATAGGCTATTTTGTAAAGCATTCTGTACGCTTTGTATGTATGATTCTTGAACCAATAAAATGTCTAAATATTCAGTAACCATGTTTTGAGTTTGTCCAATCGAATTGTACAGTTGAGCCAATTCAAAATTGAATGGGAAGATGTCTTTTAGCAATTTTCGACCTTGTAAATAGGTTTGAATAGCGTATTCGGTTTCTTTTCTAAAATAAAAAGCCTGAGCTAAATTGATAACTTGTTGTTGGTTAGGACTTAATTGTTTGATGGTTTTTTCGCTTAAACTTTTTGCATCACTTTCTTTGCCAGAAACTTTGTAAACATAAGCCAAATCTACATTATAGCTCAGTTCTAAGGGGTTTTGCTTTTGTTGTCGTTTAATTAGTTTCTCGGCATTTTTAAATTCTTCTAAAGCTACAAAACAATCAAGGAGTTTATTGTAGTGATATTGGCTTCGTGTTTTATCGAAAAGCTTCTCGTAATAAACAGTTGCTTTTTCATACTCCTTGTTGTAAAAATATTCATTAGCCAATTCCTCGTCGGTATTGTTTTGAGCAAAACTAACATGGTGTGATAATCCAATTATCAAAAACAGCAAGAATATGTGTAAAAGGTTTCTCACGGTTATTGATTAACGGAATTGGTTTCTTTAAGTTGTTTAAAATGTAAAACTATGGAGTCAACTGTTGGATAATTGTTTTCGGTTTCAATCAGTTTTGAATTAATTTTAGCAAAGGTTGAATCCAAAACTTCGTTTAAATTAAGTAAAATTCCTTGTTCTTCTTTGTATATGGCATAAAATTTTGCGGTCTCAATCAGTCCAAAACCAACGTCTTGTTTTAGGTTGTTGAGTTGTTTTTTAGAATGGATGAGTTCTGATTTAAGTAGAGGAAAACTTTGTGTAGCTGCTGTAAATGTTGATAGGTGATGATAGGCGTTGGTGATTTTATCAAACGTTTCACTATCTAAAGTATCTGTAAAATAGTGTACATCTTTTAAGTCGGTAATCATTTTGGTATAAACCGAAAACAAGCCTAAAGAATCAATTTCATTAAACTTGTTTTCGGTGTGTTCTAATAATACAATAAGCTCATCTACTTTTTTAACCTCTTCTTCTCTATTGTTTTTACACGAAAAAACAAGAGACAAAACAAGTGGTATAAAGAGAGCTTTTAAATTCATTACTAATTGATGTATTCAAATCGGGTATAAGGTACCAAGCAAGCAGGAATTTTTATTCCTTTTTCGGTTTGGTTGTTTTCCAAAATAGATGCCAAAATACGGGGTAAAGCTAAAGCACTTCCGTTTAAGGTGTGTACCAATTGTGTTTTACCATCGGCATCTTTGTATCTACATTTTAAACGGTTTGCCTGAAATGTTTCAAAGTTAGAAATAGAGCTTACTTCCAACCATTTTTCTTGAGCCGCAGAAAACACTTCCATATCGTACGTTAGGGCAGAAGTAAAGCCCATATCACCACCACACAATCTCAAAATTCGGTAAGGAAGTTCTAGTTTGTTCAATAAACCTTTTACGTGTTCAACCATATCGTCTAAGGTTTGGTAAGATTTGTCAGGGTGTTGAATTTGAACAATTTCTACTTTATCGAATTGATGTAATCTGTTTAAACCACGAACATCTTTACCGTAAGAACCCGCTTCACGTCTAAAACAAGGTGTGTAACCTACATTTTTTATGGGGAAATCACTTTCTTTTAAAATTACATCACGGTAAATGTTGGTGATAGGAACTTCTGCTGTTGGTATCATGTACAAATCGTCAGCAGGCATGTAATACATTTGTCCTTCTTTGTCTGGTAGCTGACCTGTACCATAACCAGAAGCCTCATTAACCATTAATGGGGGCATAATTTCTTGGTATCCAGCTGCAATAGCTTCATCTAAAAAAAATGCAATTAAAGCACGTTGCAATTGAGCTCCTTTGCCTTTGTAAACAGGGAACCCAGCACCACTAATTTTTACTCCCAATTCAAAATCAATGATGTCGTATTTTTTGGTTAGCTCCCAATGTGGTAAAGCACCTTTGTGTAAAGTTGGTATTTCGTTGTTGGTATAAACAGTTTCATTATCTTCTGCCGATTTACCGTTTGGAACAATTTCGTTAGGTAAATTAGGTAGTGTATAAAGTAATTGTTGTAAGTCAATTGCTATGGTATTTTGTTCTTCTTTTAATCCAGCAGATTGTTCTTTGATTTGAACAGTTCTTTCTTTTAAAACATTCGCTTCAGCTGTTTTGCCGTTTTTAAACAAGTCGCCAACTTGTTTGGCTATTTGGTTACTTTCGGCTAAAAGGTTATCTAACTCTTGTTGAGTTTTTTTTCGCTTATCGTCTAACTCAATAATTTGATTAACCGTTGCTGTAGCGTCGATGTTTCTTTTTTTTAAACGCTCAATAACTAAGGCTGTATTTTCTCTAATAAATGCTGTTTGTAACATATAACTTAGTATAATTCTTTATAACAAATGTAGTAAATCTCTTTTTCTTAAAAACAAAAAAATCCTGTATCTATAAGTTTACAGATACAGGATTTCAAGTAAATTGTATATAAACTTATGCTTCAGTTATTGGATCAACCGAAACATATGATTTATTGTCTTTTTTCTTACGGAAAGAAACAACACCATCAACAAGAGCAAATAAAGTGTGGTCTTTACCAATACCAACATTTACACCTGGATTGTGTTTTGTTCCTCTTTGACGTACAATGATATTGCCAGCAATCGCAGCTTGACCACCAAAAATTTTAACGCCTAAACGTTTACTTTCTGATTCTCTACCGTTTTTCGAGCTACCGGCTCCTTTCTTATGTGCCATTTCTTATAAGTTTTAAAGTTAAAGTTTAAAAAAAACTTGAACCTGTTTATTATTCTTCTGTTTTAGTTACTTTTTTAGCTTTTGGAGCTGCTGCCTTTGGCGCTTCAGCCTTCGGAGTTGCTGCTTTTTTTACTGGAGCTTCTTCAGTTGTTTCTGTTTTAGCTTCAGCTTTTTTAGCGGCACCTTTTTCAGATATTCCCTCAATTTGAATTTGAGTTAAATACTGACGGTGACCATTTTCTTTTTGATAACCTTTTCTTCTTTTCTTTTTAAAGACAAGCACTTTGTCGCCTTTAAGGTGTTCTAGAACCTTTGCGGTTACACTAGCACCTGCTACAACTGGGGCGCCTACGTTAATTTTGCCATCGTTGTCAATTAAAAGAACTTTATCAAAGCTAATTTTAGCTCCTTCTTTGTCTTGTAAACGGTGTACAAAAAGTCGTTGGTCTTTTACAACTTTAAATTGTTGCCCTGCTATTTCAACTATTGCGTACATTTTATATAATTTATTAATTTTTAAGGTGGCAAACTTACTATTTTTTTTTAAGTTACCACTTATCTGCTTTAATTTATTTTAAAAAGTAAAGTTCATACCAAAACTTGGTAACAATGGCAATTGATAAACTTTATCTCCTGTTACTCTATTTAAATAAAAGATGTTTTCTCTATTGTAAGCATTCGTAACACTTGCGCTAAGTTCCAACTCTGTATTTTTGCCAAGAACAAATGTTCTTTTTAAGGTTAAATCTAAACGGTGATAATAGGGTAACCTACCTTTATTAAATTCAGCATAAGCAATTTCTAAAGTTCCGTTTGCAGAGGCAGGGTTTTGGTCAATAGAATTAAAGCTTAAACCTTCATAAAATCCTTGTGTTTGTGTAAATGGGAAGCCTGAACCAAAGTTCCATCTAGCATTAAACTCCCAGTTTAAATTTTTTCCAAAAATATAAGCCGTAACTAAATTAACATTGTGTCTTCTATCAAAAACAGGATTGTACTCTAAGATTCCATCCCAACGGTTGATTTTACTTAAGGAGTAGATTGCCCAAATGTTTAAATGTGTAGATGTGTATTTTAAACTAAAGTCAACTCCGTAGGCATTACCTGTTTCCCTAATGTAATCTTTTTTAAGTTCATCAGCTTTGTCGCTAAAGTCGTTATTGTCTGGGTAAATTTTATTTCTATTGGTGTTGGTTAATTGAGTAAACCCTTTATAATACCCTTCAGTGTTTAAAGATATCGAACGATTGATATCGAATTCAAATCCAAAAATAGCATGGTTTGCTTTTTGTAGTTTTGAGGTAATTTCTTCGACACTCCCATCTTGGTTGGTAAATTTGTTTTGTAAATTATCTGGTCCTGAAATAAATCCATAGAACAAATTCACTACATCTCTATCTGAATTCGCACTAATTAAATTTTGAGAGTACAAACCTCCTGCAGCTTTAACCCTCCACCATTCGGTTATATTGTATTTCATGCCTAAACGTGGTTCAGGTGATATTTCAGATAATGAAGCATAGTACTGTGTTCTGAAGCTAGGCTCTAAAACCAGTTTACCAATATTCCATCTAAACAACATAAAACCTGCTAATTCGGTGGTACTTTGTTGCTGTTGTATAATTAAATCTACCGAATTAGTAAATTCATAATTGGTACTTAATCCTAAAACATCAAAACCATATTTGAACTCATTATCGCCAGAAAAAGAGGTGAATGTCATACCTCCATTAAAGCCACCAACATCACTTGTTCTAGGACTTCCATCAGCTTCTGTCATGTCAATTTTATACTTAGAGTAAGCAAAAACACCTTCAATTAAAGTTTTAGAAGAACCCGGAATTAACACAAAGTTTGCACCACCACCGTATGAGTCCCAACCAATTTTAGATACGTCAGAGAAATTAACACGATCCTTAAAATTGAATCCAAACATGTTGAATTTACTACCATTTTCACCATTAAAAGATATTTTACCATAAATATCGGTAAAGCCATAAGGTAATCCTGTTGTGTCAATTCCTCTAGCGTTTTCTGAACTTAATCCCTTAAAATAAGATTTGTACATTGATGATGATTGCTCAAGATATGAATGTTTACCTGAAAGAACATAAGTTATACTTCCGCCACCTACTTCTTTAGCTTTTTTAATAGGTCCTTCTAACATTACTTTACCTCCAAATGTACTAGCAGAAAGTTTACCACTCATTCTTTTTTTGTTCCCATCTCGGGTGGTGATGTCCATGATAGATGATACTCTACCTCCATATTGAGCACTAAATCCGCCAGTGTAAACATCTGCATTACGCATAATATCGGTATCAAAAACAGAGAATAAACCAATAGAGTGAAAAGGGTTGTATATAATCATACCATCTAAAAGTACCTTGTTTTGAACAGGGGAACCACCTCTTATGTATAGTTGACCACCTTGATCACCAGTAAAAGTAACCCCTGGTAAAACTTGTAAGTATTGAGCTAAATCTGGGTCACCTCCAACTGAGGGCATCGATTGAATTTCTTTTGGAGTAACTTTAGAAACAGACATTTTTACTTCTGTTTTAGCTTCTGATGCTTCTGCTGATAATTGGAAAGTTTCCATTTGTACCATTGCTTCTTTAATAAAAAGCTTTTGATTAATAACTTCATTTCCAGTAATTTTAACTGAAACTTGTGCGGTATCAAATCCTAATGAAGACACCGTTAATACGTATGAACCAGCTGGTATTTTGGTAATGGAATAAAAACCATTTACATCGGTTGCAGCGCCAATGGTTGTACCTTTTAAATATACATTGGTAAAAATAACTGGCTCACCCGATTTTTCATCATATACAAAACCACGAATGGTCCCTTGTGAAAAAACGTTTGAAGTTATTATTAAAAGAAGTATAACAACACTTAAATTTTTAAAGTTCATTAGCTTTGATTTTTTCTGAAACGCAAAAGTATTAATTCCAATTAATAAATACAGCAACAAAAATAACGAGTTAGATTTTATTTTAAGAACCGTTTATCACTAATTAAAACCTTTAATGAAATAATGATTTTGTTGAAAAGGCTTAAATTTGAATAGGATTTAATAAGAATAAAGTTTGAGTGGAATAGTAGATTGGTTAGAAGAACATTTAATGGCTTGTCCTTACAAAAAGTATTTTAATATTGATTGTATGGGGTGCGGCATGCAACGTTCGTTTATTGAGTTACTAAAAGGAAATTTGGTAGAAAGTTTTATGTTATACCCTGCTTTATTACCTATTATTGCCATGATTTTGTTTTTGCCTTTGCACTTGGTTTTTAAATTCAAACATGGAGCAAGTGTGTTGAAGTACTTCTTTATTTTTAATATCAGCATTGTGGTAATTAGTTACATTATAAAAATATTTTTATGAAGATTTTAACATCAGAACAAATAAAGAAGGCTGACGAGTTTACCATGCAAAACGAGCCAATTAAATCAATTGACTTAATGGAGCGTGCAGCTAAACAATGTTTTGAGTGGATTAAAAATAAATACAGCACTAAAAAAACATTTGCTATTTTTTGTGGTGTTGGAAACAATGGTGGAGATGGCTTGGTTATAGCACGTTTGTTAGCTGAAGCCAATTATAATGTCGATGTTTTTGTAGTAGAGTTTTCAAAAAATTATTCAGCCGATTTTACCATTAATTTGGAAAGATTAAAAAAAGCCAAAGTTCAATTTACCACATTAACTGAAGATAATTATCGTTTTTTTATTCCTCCTAAAACTATTGTAATTGATGCAATATTTGGTTCGGGTTTAAATAAGCCTATTGAAGGTTTTGTAGCACAAATTATTCATCAGTTAAACAATTACAAAGTTGTTGCTGTAGATATCCCGTCTGGTTTATTTGGAGAAGACAATCAAAATAATTTACCTGAAAATATAGTTCGAGCAACTTATACCTTGACTTTTCAGCAGCCTAAATTGGCGATGATGTTTCCTCAAAACAATATTTTTTGTGGAGAGGTCATCGTTTTACCAATCGGGTTACACCCCGATTTTATCAATGCAATGGAATCAAATTACTTTTTTACCACAAAACAAGATGTTAAAGAATTTTTACTTCCAAGAAAAAAATACGCTCACAAAGGAAATTTTGGTCATGCTTTGCTATTAGCAGGTAGTTTTGGTAAAATGGGTGCGGCAGTGTTGTCTTCAAAAGCTTGTTTGCGAACGGGAGTAGGGTTGTTAACCACTCATATTCCTAAATGTGGAATGAATATTTTGCAAACTGCTATACCCGAAGCCATTTGTTCTGTTAGTGATGAAAACGATTTTATAACTGATTTACCAAATTTAGAAAATTATAATGCAATAGGTGTAGGACCTGGAATTGGAACGAATAAACAAACACAAAATGTGTTAAAACTACTTATTCAAAACACAAAAATACCGTTGGTTTTAGATGCTGACGCTCTAAACATCTTATCAGAAAACAAAACATGGTTAGCTTTTTTACCTGAAAATAGCATTTTAACTCCTCACCCTAAAGAATTTGAGCGATTAGTTGGAAAATGGAATAATGATGAGGAACGATTAAAGTTTCAAGTAGAATTTTCGATTAAAAATAAAGTGATTGTGGTTTTAAAAGGTGCTCATACTTCTATATCAATGCCGAATGGCAAAACCTATTTCAATAGTTCGGGTAATCCAGGAATGGCAACAGCTGGAGCTGGAGATGTGTTGACTGGCATTATTTCTTCGTTGTTAGCCCAAGGGTATTCTCCAGAAAATGCATCAATAATGGGCGTTTATTTGCATGGAGTGGCTGGCGATGTAGCGGCTGAAAACTTAGGGGAAGAAGCATTAATTGCATCAGATATCATTGAGCATCTGCCTCAGGCTTACGGTTGGCTTAAAATTTAATCACTAAAAAAAACTGTTTTTTAAAATCTTAATTTATTACATTTGCTCTCTTTAAAATTAAAATATGAATTTAAAATCTATTATTTCTGTTACGGGTAAGCCCGGATTATTCAAAGTTGTATCGCAAACCAAATCAGGTTTTATTGTTGAATCGTTAGCAGATGGAAAAAAACTTCCTGTTTATGCTTCTGATAAAGTAAGTGCGTTAGAAGACATTAGCATTTATACTACAACTGAAGATATGCCGTTGCTTGAAGTATATGGTAAATTGTATGAATCTACAAAAGGAAAAGAGGCAGTTGACCATAACTCAAAACCAGAAGAATTAAGAGCTTATTTGGCTAAGGTAGTAGATTTTGATCAAGAAAGAGTTTATAATTCTGATTTGAAAAAATTGTTCATGTGGTTCAACATCATGATTAAATCTGATTTTTTCAAACAGCAGGAAGCTGAACCTAAAAAGGCAGAAAAAGGCGTTGATACAAAAGATACCAAAAAGAAAGTTACTGATAAAAAAGTAACCACAAAGAAACCTACAACTGCTAAGCCAGTTGCTAAAAAACCAAGTGCAGCAAAAGCAACAGTTAAAAAAGCTGCTGGTTCTAAGAAAAACGGATAATTTTACATCAACTTATATAAAGCTGAACAAATAAAGGTAAACCCTGAATTTGTTCAGCTTTTTTTTTACAATTTATTTATGCAAGCAAAAGACATACAATTACCAACCAAAAACAAACGTATTTTTTTAAGCGATGATTTAATTATTGATTCGTGGAATAAAATCAAACTATATTTTGAGGATTTAAAAAACAGAAATTTAACCAATGTTGCTGATTTAGAAAAATGGTTAAAAGACCGAAGTGAACTAGAAGCGGTGTTGGAAGAAGATATGGCTTGGCGATACATTAAAATGAATATTGATACTACTGACGTTCAATTGGCAGAAAGTTTCAATTTTTTCATCAATGAAATAGAACCCAATGTTGCTCCATTCATCAACGATTTTAACTTAAAATTGGTAAACAGTCCTTTTATTAACCAACTAAACAAAGAGAAGTACTTTATTTATTTGAGAGGTATCAAAAAACAAATAGATATTTTCAGGGAAGAGAACATTGCGTTAAATACCAAACTACAAGCAGAAGCTCAAAAATATGGAGCAATTTCTGCAAGTATGAGTATTGAATACGATGGTAAAGAATTAACCTTACAACAAGCTTCGAATTACTTAAAAAACACCGATAGAAAAGTTAGAGAGGAGGTTTTTCATTTAATGAATGATGTTCGGTTTAAATCGGAAGATGAATTGAATGTTTTGTATACGGATTTAATAAAATTAAGAAATCAGGTAGCTAAAAATGCTGGTTTTGCAAATTACCGCGATTACATGTTTGCTGAGTTGGGTAGGTTTGATTATGAAGCTAAAGATTGTTTTAATTTCCATGACGCGATAGAAAAAGAAGTAGTTCCAGTAACCAATAGTTTTGATGAAGAAAAGAAAAAGTTATTAGGATTAGAAAGGTTAAAACCTTGGGACACATCGGTTGACCCAACAGGTAAACCTGCCTTAAAACCTTTTGATGGAGGAGAGGAATTGATAAACAAAACCATTACTTGCTTTAATCACATCAAACCATTTTTTGGAGAGTGTTTAAGCATTATGAAAGAATTGAAATACATTGATTTAGATTCGAAAAAAGGAAAAGCTCCTGGAGGGTTTAACTACCCGTTACACGAAATTGGTGTACCGTTTATTTACATGAACTCGGTAGGTTCGCAACGCGATTTAGTTACGATGGTTCACGAAGGAGGGCATGCTATCCATTCGTTTTTGACTAGAGATTTAGAGTTGACAGGATTTAAAGATACGCCATCAGAGGTTGCTGAGTTGGCATCAATGAGTATGGAGTTACTTGCCATGGATTATTGGAATGAGTTTTATACGAATCCTGAAGAACTGAAACGAGCAAAAAAGGAACAATTGGAAAAAGCGTTAGAAACGTTGCCTTGGGTGGCTTCTATCGATAAATTCCAGCATTGGGTATACGAAAATCCGAATCATACTGTAGAAGAGCGATATGCAAAATGGAACGAGATAATGAAAGCTTTTGGTAGTAATCAGGTTGATTGGACTGGTAATGAAAAAAGTTTGTCGAGCTTGTGGCAAAAACAATTGCATTTGTACGAAGTACCATTTTATTACATCGAATATGGTATGGCTCAATTGGGTGCTATTGCTGTTTGGAGAAACTACAAACAACAGCCCGAAAAAGCCATTGAACAGTACATAGATGCCTTAAAACTGGGTTACACCAAATCAATTAAAGACATTTATAAAGCAGCAGGAATTGAGTTTAATTTTTCTCAAGCTTATGTAAAAGAGTTGGTTGACTTTATAAAGGATGAACTGAAAAAATTAGATTAAATATAAAAAAACCAACCTCTTGGTTGGTTTTTTTTATGGGTTTATTTCGTAGGTGGTGTTGGTGATGTAGGAGAAGGTGTGTTTTTTATTTTACGTAACAACTCACGTTTAAACGACTCTTCAGCTTTGTATAATTCACCAACTTTTTTCATGGGTAACACCGTTTTAAATTTAGCCAAATATTCTTTTTCTAAATCCAATTCGTCTTGTTTTAATTGAATACGATCATTTAACATTTTTTCAATTTCAGCATCCGATAACACGATATCTTTTTTGATATTTATTTTGTCTTTTCGAAACTTTTTTCGTTCTATTTTTTTTTTGTCTTCAAATTCATTATAAATAGGCCAAAATTGTTCAGCTTCTCGAGGGGTTAAAGAAAGTTTTTCCGTTAAATAGGATATTTTCATGGCTTTTAGTTCTTCAATAGTTGGTTTGTGGACTAATTTATGTTTTTCTAAGGGTTTTAGTTCTTGAGCCAATATTGTTGTTACACCTAATGTTCCGATTAAAAGTAACGCTATTACATGTCTTGTTTTCATAATTCTTCTAATATTAAATTTATACTAATGTTATCATTTATTAAATAATCGATTATTTCTTCGTCTTGCGTTTCTGTTTGAGTTTGTGCAGCCGTTTCAGCATATACTTCATAAATCATTTCTTCATCAAACTGAATCAACTCTTGGTCGATAATTATTTCGCTAATTTCCTGCGGAGTTAATTCGGTGTTACTGTTATTTTGGTAGAGATAATAAGAAGCAAACAACGTAACAACTACCATTGTAGGTGCTAATATTTTGTAGTACCAATTCGTTGAAAAAATAGTGTTCGATTTTGTTTGATTCTTTCTAGCATGTATTTGTTGAGGCAAGTCCTCAAAATAATTTGCTGGAACCGTAAACTGATTTTCTTTTTTAAGTTGTTCTATGTTGTTTTTGTTTTGCATCTGTAGTTAAGACTATGGTTTTTACAAAAAGTTTAATCTTGGGTTAAAAAAGTTTCTATTTTTTTTACGGCAAGGTGGTACGATGCTTTTAATGCTCCCACCGAAGTAGATAAAATTTCTGACATTTCTTCGTACTTCAACTCGTCGTAATATTTCATGTTAAACACCAAGCGTTGTTTTTCGGGCAAGGTTAAAATGGCTTTTTGTAGTTTGAGTTGTATTTCGTCGCCGTTATAAAAATCATCTGATTCTAACTGGTTACTCAATTCCTGTTCCACATCGTGTATAGGAATAAAAAACATTCGACGTTTTTTGTTTAAAAAGGTAATGCACTCGTTTGTTGCAATGGTATAAAGCCAAGTGTACAATTTCGATTCTTCTTTAAAGTTGGGTAAACCATTCCAAGCTTTTATAAAGGTGTTTTGTATTACATCATCAGCATCGTCGTGTTTGATGACCATACGCCTAATGTGCCAATACAAGCGTTGTTGGTATTGTTTAACAATAAGATCAAAGGCGTAGTTTCTAGAGTTTTCGTCTCTAAATAATTTTAACAATTCTACGTCGTTGGATTTGTTCATTAATACACAAGTTTAACCAATGTGTTTCAGTTGGTTGGTATTAAGACTGCATTTTGTTGGAAAGGTTTAATTGGAGTGAAATAATTAATTATAGAATATTATACAAAACTTACAGTAGAAAGGTCGTTATTTATTTTTCTTATCTTCTAATTCTTGGTTGATTTTCCCATATAAATTTACATCCTGTTTCTCTTATTTCCATATCCCAATCTTTTCTAAGATTAAATACTGTATCAGGCAAAAAAGCTATAAAAATTGGTATAATTAATAAAATTGAAGATGCAGTAATTAATAATATTGTTAGTGATTTTTTAATTTTTATTTTCCAAAAAAATCTATGTATTGACAAAATAAGTGTGCTCCAAATAAGTAGGTGAATTATTACGTCAAGAATTAATTCTAAAGTAAAAATTTGGACAGACATAGATGTATGAAAACCATCACCTGCATATGGGAAAGGAAATCCCCAAAGAATTATATCAGGAGCATCATCTGGTAACACATACCACCATTTAGTAAATAAAAACAATGAAATAATAGTAAGTGATATAATACCTTTAATTATATTTTTCATTCCTTTTCGTTTAATTAATTCTATCCTTTCCTCTTCATCACTTTCTCCACAGCGTTAACAATACTATCTGCATTTAAGCCGTATTTTTCCATCAATTGAGCAGGGGTTCCGCTTTCCCCAAAGCTATCGTTAACGGCTACATACTCAATAGGCATAGGGTTGTTACGGCTAATTACTTGAGCAATGCTATCGCCCAAACCACCATTCGTCATGTGTTCTTCGGCAGTAACTATACATTTGGTTTTGTTTGCCGATTTTAACACCGCTTCTTCATCCAAGGGTTTAATGGTGTGTATGTTAATTATTTCAGCGCTAATGCCTTTTGCTTCTAATTGTTCGCCAGCTAAAATAGCTTCCCAAACCAAATGTCCTGTTGCAAAAATGGTAACATCAGTACCTTCGTTTAACACAATGGCTTTACCAATTACAAACGGCTCGTTCATAAAAACAGGTACAGCTGGTCGTCCAAAACGCAAATAAACTGGTCCTTCGTGGTCAGCAATAGCTTTAGTTGCAGCTTTGGTTTGGTTGTAGTCGCAAGGGTTTATTACCGTCATGCCCGGTAACATTTTCATTAAACCAATGTCTTCTAATATTTGGTGGGTAGCGCCATCTTCACCCAAAGTTAAACCAGCATGTGAAGCACAGATTTTTACGTTTTTACCCGAATAAGCCACCGATTGTCTTATTTGGTCGTACACTCTACCCGTAGAAAAGTTGGCAAAGGTTCCTGTAAACGGAATTTTACCACCAATGGTCATACCTGCAGCAATACCAATCATATTGGCTTCTGCAATACCTACTTGTACAAAACGGTCAGGGTTTTCTTTCTCAAATTGATTCATTTTTAAGGAACCAGTTAAATCAGCACAAAGTGCAACCACGTTAGGGTTTTCTCTTCCTAATTCAGTTAATCCATCGCCAAAACCTGAACGAGTATCTTTTTTTTCGGTGTAAGGGTATTTTTTCATGTGTTGTTTATTTAATTTTTTCGTAAAAATCTTTATATCCTTCCCATGTATAATGGGTAATATCTAAATTAGTAGGTGTTAATCGGTCAATTTTTAAATAATGACCTTTTTTGTCATCTTTATTTTTATAAATCACAATATATCTTTTCTTTATTACGTAAGACATTGTGTCTTTCAAAAACGGATAAAGTGAATCTTTCTGAAAATAAGAATACACAGAATCATTATTTAAAAATTCATAAATCCTGCTTTTATTATGTTTTTCAATTGTTTCAGATTCAATATCATTAATACTGTATGATAAAGCCCATTTTCCTAAAATATTGATTTTATTTTCTTTTTTACTTTGACCGAAAAAACTTTGAGAGCAAAAGAGAATAAATAATATGATGATTAATATTTTCATTAAAATTTTAATTGAGTCGAAACTCCTGATGTTATTTTAAATGATTTTTCTTTTGTTTCTATCACTTTTTTAGAGTTTACACTTCGGTAAACCAAAACGTAATTTCCGGGTTGTAGTATCACTGTTTCTCTGGTTGAATTAGGTGATAGGTTGTAAATCCATTTTAAAGTGTTGTTTTCTTGTACAAAAACGCTTGCAATTCCTTTTGCAGGAAGGAATATAGTAGCCAAACCTGGGTCAGCAATAAATACTTTGGTGGTGTGGCTTTGAGCAATATTTACTTTGTTTACTTTAATACGTGGTAAGGTTAAAATCTCTAAATCGTAATCGCCCACAATGTATTTGGTAACCTCTTCAAAATTTTGAACGTGGAAAGTATTTAAATCACCATGTTTACGCACCAAACATTTTAAATCGGAGTATTCGTTCATTCCACTCATTTCCAATTTCAACATTCCTTGTGGAGCATCAACGGCTATTACATTATGTTTACCTGGGTTTATGGTAATGTCTTTTTTTGTGACCTCAGGTAAAGTATGTACGGTTAAATCGTATTTCATGGCAGGGTTAATCGGCACAGTATCAGGTACACCATAATAATTCATAGTATGAATGTAATTGTATTGAATAGATTTTGAAAAGCTGTCGTAAAAAGTCATGTTCACATCAGTTTCCGAAGGTTGTCCAAAACCATCAATCAGATTAATCTGAACAGAGGTGTTGTTCATGGCTTGAGAAATAACCACTTGCAATACATTTTGGAAGGATGCTGCATCTTTGGTTTCAAAGAAATTACCTACACAACGAAATGCTTCAATGGTTTCTAAATCCAATCCCATACCAATAACAAAGGGACGAAGCAATACGCCATTTTTTTGTAAAGCCAACGCTACAGCACACGGGTCACCTTGACATTCCTCAATACCATCGGTAATTAAAATAATGATGTTGCGGCAATTTGCACAAGGAGGAAAATCGTTTTTGGTTTGCTCTAACGAATAAGCAATAGGAGTAGTTCCTGTAGGGCGAATCTCCATTAGTTTGGTTTTTATTTTTGAATAGTTTTTCCCTCCAAAGGGTACTTCCAATTTGGTGTCTTCACAACTTCTATTACCAGCAGCAACTGAAAATTGGTGACCGTAAACCCTCAATGCTACTTCTAAATTCTCCACGTGTTGTAAGCTATCCATTAAGTTGCTCAATAATCGAGAAGCTACCCTCATTTTTTGTTCTTGTCCCCACAACCCATACATGCTTTGAGAGGCATCGAGTACAAAAAGAATTCGAGTTTTTTGTAGAGCTTGAGAAAAGGAGTTGAGAGCTAAAAGCAAACTTAAAGCGAGGGTAAGGGATTTAATATGTTTGGTTATCAAGTTCACAGTTTTCAGTCTACAGTCTTCAAAAATTAAAAGTTCTATTTGTATTTTTCAGGGTTATTAATCATGTGATTTAACAATTTGCCTATTTCTATTGACTTTTCAATTTGAGTAGTATATGTTTTTTCGTCTATATATTCACAAGCATAAGCAAAATCGAGCCAAACTTGAGTTTCTGAATTTTCCATATCAGAATCAGAAATTTTTGAAATAAAATGAGCAGGGTACTGTCTTTTTCTATATCCTTCAGATAAATTGGCACAAACCGAACGAGAACATCTTCTGATTTGATCAGTTAACGCATAACGTTCTTCTTTTGGAAAGCCTTTTGTTATTTCAAAAATCTCCATCGCTAAAGAAAAAGCTTTTTTATAAACCGTTAAATCTTTGAATGTACTCATGCTTTTTTTATTGTTTTTATTAGCTTTTTTTAATTGAGAACTGAAGATTGAGAACTGCTGACTGAATTAGTAATCTCCTAAAGTTTCTTCTAATTGTCCTAAAGCAATTGCAAGTTGTTCATCGTTTGGAGCAACACCATGCCATTTATGAGAACCCATCATAAAATCAACACCATTACCCATTTCTGTTTTCATAATAATCATAACGGGTTTTTGTTTGCCTAAGTGTGTTTTTGCAATGTTTAAGGTTTCTACCACGTTTTTCATGTCGTTACCATTCATGTGTAACACATCCCACCCAAAAGCATGCCATTTAGCTTCTAAATCGCCTAAATCCATTACTTCTTTGGTGCTTCCATCAATTTGTTGTTGATTAAAATCGATACAAGAAATTAGGTTGTCAACCTTTTTGTGTGCAGCAAACATAGCAGCTTCCCAAATTTGACCTTCTTGTAATTCGCCATCACCATGTAATGAGAAAACGATTGATTTATCGTTGTTTAATTTTTTAGTTAAAGCAGTTCCAATAGCAACCGATAATCCTTGACCTAATGAACCACTCGCCATTCTAACACCTGGTAAGTGTTCGTGAGTTGTTGGATGACCTTGTAATCTTGAGTTTAATTTTCTGAATGTTGCCAATTCAGCTTTAGGGAAATAACCTGAATGAGCTAAAACACTATAAAATACAGGAGAAATATGTCCGTTTGATAAAAAGAAAACATCTTGGTTTTTGGCATCCATGTCAAATGGTTGCGGGTTATGATTCATTATTTCGAAGTAAAGAGCAACCAAATAATCGGTACAACCTAACGAGCCACCAGGGTGGCCAGAGTTAACGGCATGAACCATTCTTACGATATCTCTTCTTACTTGTGAAGCAACTTTTTCTAATTCTAAAATTGATGGCATTTTTATTGTATTTAAAGTTTCAAATTCGAGTTCAAAAGTAGTTCAATTTTAAAAGAAATTGGTGGTGGTGTTGAAAACTTGTAATAAGTAAAATCGCTAAAAAGCTATTAAGGTATGAGTGTTGAAAACACAATAATTTATCTGCTAAAACGCTTGGTATTACCATTAATTTTATTGCAACAATAAATACTATGAGAATAAAACTTATCCTAATAATTTCGTTACTAATAATTGTACTTTTTAGTGCTTTTAATACCACTACTGTAATAAAAAAACCAGATTTTTTAAGTTCTACAAAATGGGCTGACTCTGTAATCAAAACCATGACCTTGGATGAGAAAATAGGGCAATTATTGATGGTTGCTGCTTATTCCAATCGTGATGAAAAACATGCCATAGAAATTGATTCGTTGGTAACCAAATACAATATTGGTGGGTTGATTTTTATGCAAGGAGGACCACTTCGCCATGTCGAATTATTGAACAGATATCAAGCCGAAGCTAAAATTCCCTTGTTAATTTCTATTGACGGTGAGTGGGGTTTGGCCATGCGTTTGGATAGTGTGGTGAAATACCCTTGGCAAATGACTTTAGGAGCCATTCAAGACAACGATTTGATTTATAGAATGGGTAAAGACATTGGTGAGCAATGTAAACGAATTGGTATTCAAGTGAATTTTGCACCTGTGGTTGATGTAAATGTTAACCCTAAAAACCCGATTATTAATGCTCGTTCGTTTGGCGAAAACAAATACAATGTAGCTAAAAAAGGAGTGGCGTACATGAGAGGCTTGCAAGATGTAAATGTGTTGGCAAATGCTAAACATTTTCCTGGTCATGGCGATACCGATGCCGATTCGCACAAAGCGTTACCAATCATCAATCACTCTAAAGAACGTATTGATTCTATTGAGTTGTATCCGTTTAAAGCGTTGATTAATGAAGGTTTAGCAAGTATGATGGTAGCACATTTATTTATTCCTTCTTACGATACTTCTGCAAATACTGCAACAACGTTATCCAAAAATGTAGTAACGGAATTACTTAAAGACTCGATGAAATTTGAAGGTTTGGTGTTTACCGATGCCTTAAACATGAAAGGAGTAAGTTCTTATTTTAAGCCTGGTATTGTTGATGTAAAGGCTTTGCTGGCGGGTAACGATGTATTGCTGTTTTCAGAAAATGTACCAGTTGCCATTGATGAAATAAAAAAAGCCATATTGAATGGAGAAATAGATTCGTTAGAAGTAGAGAAAAGATGTTTGAAAATTTTAAAAGCCAAAGAATGGTCGGGGGTGCATAAAACAAACAAAATCAATACGATTAACTTAACGGCAGATTTAAACAAAAAAGAATACGAGTTGTTAAACAAACAACTTTACCAAAGTGCCTTAACGGTTATTAACAACGATGATGATTTAATTCCATTACAAAAATTGGAGAAGATAAAAATAGCTTCAATTGCTATAGGAGAGGAGGAGTATCAAGAGTTTCAAAACACCTTGAGTTTGTACAATGAAATTAGTTCGTTTTACGTAGAGAGCATTACATCAACTAACAAAAAACAATTTATTGATACACTTGATTCTTACAATACGGTTGTTATATCGCTACACAATTCCGATAAAAATCCATGGAAAAAATATAGAATTAGTAAAGAAACCAACGATTTTATTTTAGAGTTGAATAAATCTAAAAATGTGATTTTGGTAAATTTTATGAATCCTTATAGTTTGATAAATTTTGAGGGCTTAAAGAAAATAAACACTGTAGTTTTGGCATATCAAAACAACAAATACACCAACCATGCTGCTGCAGAATTAATTTATGGAGCAATTGGAGCAAACGGTAAATTGCCAGTCAGTATTTCGCCTAAATTTAAACAGGGTTTTGGTATAGATATAGAACCAATGGGACGGTTTTCTTATTCGGAGCCGGAAGAGGTTGGAATTTTAGAAAAAGAATTGTATCAAATTGATACCATTGCCAAAAAAGGCATCAAATTGGGAGCATATCCAGGTTGTCAAGTTTTTGTTGCTAAAGAAGGAAAAGTGATTTACAACAAATCGTTTGGTTACCACACTTACGATAGTTTAATCAACGTAAAAAATACCGACATCTACGATTTGGCATCAATTACTAAAATAGCTTCAACGCTATTAGGGGTAATGCATTTACAAGACCAAGAAAAGTTTAGTTTAGATTCAAAGTTGGGCGATTACTTGAATAAATTAATTCCTGATACTTCGCCTTATTACAATTTGAATTTACGTGAAATTCTGGCACATCAATCGGGCTTACAAGCTTGGGTGCCATTTTACCTAAAAACCATACACAACGGGGAGTTGGATAATATTATTTATTGTAAAGATTCAACAACTTATTATCCTTACCGTGTCGCAGATAGTATTTACATCAGTAAATTTTATCCCGACATTATTTACAAACGGATTTTAAAAGGACCTTTAAAAGAGAAAAAATATACGTATAGCGATTTGGGTTATTATTTTTTGATGAAGATAGTTGAAGAAGAAAGCAAACAAAAATTGAATAAATATGTGGGTAATATTTATGCACAATTGGGCATGACCACTACCACGTATTTGCCACGTTACAAGTTTTCGTTAGATAGAATACCTCCAACTGAAAAGGACAATTATTTTAGAAAGCAAACCATACATGGGGATGTGCACGACCCTGGAGCAGCAATGCTTGGTGGAGTTGGTGGACACGCTGGATTATTCTCGAATGCCAACGATTTAGCCAAACTCATGCAAATGTATTTGAACAAAGGTACATATGGTGGCGTTCAGGTGTTAAAAGACACCACGTTGGCTGAATTTACCAAATGTCAGTTTTGTGTTGATGGTAACCGAAGAGCTGCTGGTTTTGATAAGCCTATGGAAGATGGTAAAGGTGGACCAACATGCGGTTGTGTTTCTTATTTGAGTTTTGGACATACAGGTTTTACAGGAACCATTGCTTGGGCTGACCCCGAAGAACAAGTGGTGTATGTGTTTTTATCGAACAGAACGTATCCGGATGGAGAAAACAAAAAATTGGCGAATTTAAATATCCGAACAGATATACAACAAGTGATTTATGATGCCATTAACAATGCAAAAAGTAGGAAAGGAGCGAATTAATGAAAAAAAAGTTATTCATAGCCATCGTTTGTGTCTCACAAACGATATTTATTTTGTTTGTGGGACACAAACAAAGGCTAAGCGAAATTAATTTGGTTTAATTTATGTCCAGATTAATGATAATAGATTTAAAACCGACCATATTAAATTGAACAATTTTTCCTTTAATTAATTGAACTGTAATAATAAATTGTCCTTCTGAATCTGTTTTACCGATTTGTTTTAAATTACAAATGTTATTATTAACATCACCATAGTTAATATTCATATCAGGTAATGAAAGTTGTCTTGTAATCTCACTTACTCTCCCAGATAATTTATAAGTTTTCATTTTTTTATTTATTAATTCCGCCTCTAAAAAGGTTACTCTAAAATCTGAAGCACAATCTATTTCCCATTTTTTCAATTCATTATTTTCTGAACAATATTTAAGCTCTCTTTCTTGATGGTTTAATTTTTTGACGACAACCCCATCAGTTATGAAAGCTAAAAAAAATATTATAAATAATGTTTTCATTAAACAATTAAGGATTAAGTTTCAAATTTAGAAATATACTTATGGATATCAAGTTATTATTTACCCAACCCTTCCATAATTTTTTAATGCAGCAGCGTTAAGGAATAAGTTAATTTTCTTTATCACATCACCACTAAAATTAGATAGGTAATGTATGTTGGTGTTTAGTTTTACAACGAGTTCTTTTATTCTGTTGTTAATTGGGCTTAAAAAGTAAATGGGTTTGTTACCGAACTGTTTTAAAACATTGGCTACAACTTCATCCGAATGTTTTTCACAGAAATATAAATCAATAACAATCAAATCAGGATTTTCGGCTTGAAGGGTTTCAATTTTCAATTTTTTAAAGCTAACATCAAAACTTTCGTAGTATAAGTTGGTGTTTATAAATTCGGCTAAATTACTATTTCCCGAATCACTTAAGAAGAAGATTTTTGGCGGAATGTTCATAATAATAAGTTTTAGCGTTTCTGATATTAAAACGAAAAACTATGCCAAAAGGTGTATGTAAATTATGCTTATTTTTAATCCGTTTAATTAACGGTATAAAAAACACATAAAATGAAACGTATCATCATTTGTTCGGACGGAACATGGAATAAACCCGAAGAAGATTTAACAAAAGATTATCCAACCAATGTATTAAAATTCTCAAGATCCATTAAGCCAGTCGACGATAAAGGCGTGGCACAAACGGTATTTTACGATTGGGGAATAGGTTCTTATCACGATAAAGTAGGAGGCGGGAGCTTCGGTGCTGGATTAGATAAAAACATTATGGACGGGTATAGGTACATTGTACACAATTACGATATTGGCGATGAAATTTTCTTGTTTGGGTTTAGTCGAGGTGCGTATACGGTGCGTTGTTTAGCAGGTTTAATCAACAACTGTAGTATCTTAAAAAAAGAACACGAAAACAGAATTACAGCAGCGTATGACTTGTACAAAAATCCTGATGAAAAACCTGATGGACCGAAATCTCAAGAATTTAGAGCCAATTATTCTCACTCTCAAAAAACTCCAGTACATTTTGTAGGAGTTTGGGATACTGTTGGAGCTTTAGGATTACCCAAAAGTATTTTCGGGTTTATTAAAGACAAACATTTGTTTTACGATAACAAGATTGGATCAATTATTAAAACCGCTCGACATGCTTTGTCTATTGACGAAAGAAGAAAAGATTTTGAACCCACCATTTGGCAGCAAGATTGGGAAAAGAAAGTAGATTTAAAGCAGGTTTGGTTTGCAGGAGTTCATTCTGATGTTGGGGGGAGTTATCCGCCTGATAAAAACGGACAAGTATTAAGTGATATTCCAATGATATGGATGAAGAAAGAAGCAGAAAAACAAAACCTACAGTTTCAACCACATATTGATAAGGTAACCTTAAACCCTTTGGCTAAACAAAACAAAGAAGAAAGTTTATTGTATAAAATGTTAGGATTAAGCGCTCGAAAAATTGCACCAGGAACTTTTCTTCATGTTAGTGTAAAACAGCGTTATGATGCTATGGATTATAAACCATTAACCATAAAAAAATACCTTGAAGAAAACAATGGAGAGTGGAAACACTTAACCGACTAAAAATAAAAGAGTCCCGCAATATTACGGGACTTTTTTATATTGTGTCATTCTGAACGATATTTATAGAAAAACTGGTTTTTCGTAATAAATGAAGTGATGAATCTTTTAAGATGAAACGGATTTACTCTAAAAAGATACTTCATTTCGTTTTAAAAGCAATTAAAAAAATTGCTATAAAACTTTATTCAGTATGACAGTAGGTTGTTTTAGAATATTGTTAAGCAAATACTTCGTTTGCAGGGAAATGAAAATCACCTTCAATTTTAGCATTTTCATTGCTATCAGAACCATGCACCGCATTAGCTTGAATAGATTCAGCATAAATTTTACGGATAGTACCTTCAGCAGCTTCAGCAGGGTTGGTAGCACCAATTAATTTTCTAAAATCTTCAACTGCGTTGTCTTTTTCTAAAATAGCAGCAACAATTGGTCCTGAAGACATGTAGCTAACCAATTCGCCATAAAAAGGACGTTCTTTGTGTACTTCGTAAAAAGCACCCGCTTTTTCAGGAGTTAATTTGGTGTATTTCATTGCTACGATTTTAAATCCAGCATCGTTAATCATTTTTAATATTCCACCAATGTAGTTTTTCTCAACTGCATCAGGCTTAATCATTGTAAAAGTTCTGTTACTTGCCATGTTGTTAAATTTTATTGTAATTATAATTTGTGGACGCGAAATTAGACAAAAACATTTTTTTAAACATTTAATTGAGATTTATTTATAGTGATAAATATCATATCAAGTATTGAGAATCATCATACAATTTTTCTTTTACTCGAATTACTTTAGTACTATCAAATATTAAAGTCATGGGAAATTATAGATTACGTCCGTCGAACAATTTTATTCAATCTGCAAGCTGGGAAGAGTTGCACGTGTTAACCGATAAGTGGAAATCTGATTTAGAATTTTACAATTTTGAATTGAGTTTTCTTCATAAATTAATCGATAAATATTACATCTGGTTATCGGATGAGGAATTGATAAATGAAGTGGAACAGGCAGCAAGTAAAATTTTTACAGCTGATAAAACGAGAAATTCATTGTCGTTTAGTACGTTAAAACATTTACGACACATTGAAGAAATTATGGAAAATGAATTTTCGTACGATGCACAAGCTTTTAGAACTGAGCATGAGGAGTTGGAGAATAAGTTTTCTAATTTTTGTAAAAACTTTCAATTGTTAAAAAAGGAAGTGTTTATGTTAACCGAACAAGTGTTAGATACCGAAAGCGTTGGTGACTATATGTAATGTTACAAATGCCTATTTATATGTAAAAAGGAAGAGCGTTCAACTTGAACGCTCTTCCTTTTTTTATTCATTAACTGATAAACTTTTTACATTGTCGTCGTAAACTCGTTCTATTAAAATTTTACGCGGGTCGATGGCAGCTTTAACGGGCAGACTGTCCATTAAAAATGTAAAGTTCATTTGTTGTTTGTTAAACTTCACTCTTTTCTCAAACAATAGTTTTTTCTCGTCAGCATCAGCATACACACCAATATCAACCCAATCGTTCAATTTAACTTTGGTTTCATTTCCTATAGTATCGGCTTTTAGTTTGTATGCTTCAATATTCAAACTTACTTCATATTTACTGTTTACTTTTTTGTAAGTAGCCTCTTTTAACCTGAAATCGTACAACGTAATTTCTTTAAACCAATCGGTAATTAAATATTTTAACGAATCTGGCACTTTTGGTTCTAGATGTTTTAAGAAATCTAACGAAGTTGGGTAAGGAGGCTCTTTGTAACGATACTCCTCTAAAAAGGTTTTTAATGCAGCATTTACTATCGATTCGCCAATGTAATCTTGTAAAGCATACATAATAACACTTCCTTTTCCGTAATGGATGTGTCCTTGGTTTTCTACTTTATAAAGTGGTAATTCTTTTTCTACTTCGCTGCTTCTACCTCTTAAATATCTGCTTAAATCGTATTTTAAAAACTCTTTCATTTTAACAGAATCTTTTACAGAGTTTTTCATCACCATTAAGGCAGAATATTCGGCAAAGCTTTCGCTTAACATGGTGCTTCCTTGCATGGTTGCTCCAACTACTTGGTGTGCCCACCATTGATGTCCCATTTCATGTGCAATTACCGCGTCAATTACGTTATTGTCTTCTTCATCTTCAAGGTTAATGATAAAACCTAACGATTCAGAGTAAGGCATTGTTCCAGGGAAAGCTTGAGCAAAACTCGCATATCTTGGAAACTCAATAATTCGAGCCTGTTTGTGGTAATACGGGCCAAAATGTTCGGTGTAATATTTTAACGATTTTTCCAAAGCATTTAACATCATTTCAATGTTATCAGTGTGCTTGTTGTTGAAATAGACTTCCAAATCAATACCGTTCCATTTTCTTCGAGCAACTTCATATTCTGCCGACATAAATGCGTAGAAATTTTGAGAAGGATGATCAAGTTTGTACTGGTAGTGATTTCTATCACCATCTTTCCATTCTTTAACCAAAGTACCCGGTGCAATAGCTATTTGTTTGCTACTGGTTGATATAAAGGTTTCTACATTTACCCAATCGGCCCTACCATTGCTTAAATAATTTACCATACAGTTTTTACCGCAATTCGATTCCAATTCAGGCATTCTGTTTTTCTCTGGTAAATCGTATTTTTTACGGGTATTTTTATCGCCTATCTCGTAACCTTCGTTGTAACCAAGGTTTGGTAAAATATCAAAATTATTAAAGAACGTACCATTTTTAACTACGCTAGTATTGCTTACCTCGTTTTCAAAACCAACGGTAACACACGATGCTTGTATAACCATGTTTAATGATTCGTTTGGCATCAAAGGTTGGTCTAATTGATAGATGAGGTAATCAAATTTTTCGTCGTTCAATACCAGTTTAGCATTTTTAAGATGAACTTTTTGGTTCCATTTTCTGTCAATGGTGAAATGCAAGCTGTCTATTTGAGCGTTGGTTTTATTTACCATTTTTATTCCAACCAGTACGTTCACATTTCTAGTTTCAGGAGATATGTCAATGTGATATTGAGTAGCTGTAATTTTTGGCAGATTAACATTTTCGTATTTCTTATAGGTTTTTTCATACTCTGCTTGTAGTTTTTCAAATTCATCAGAGGTTTTGTATTTGTTTAGCACTTGTGTATTGTAATAAACAACCGAAAGAACACTTAACCAAGCAATAACAGAAATAGCAATAATGAAGGTGTATTTTTTTGAAAACTGTTTGCCAGAAGATTTTAATCGACTCATAAAACCACCTGCAACACCACGAATCCATAGTAAACCCGCAAACAACAAAAACATTAAACCAAACAGTAACCAATAACTGTTAAACCACAACACACCAGTTAATGCTGGCCCAAAGCTATTCATGTCTGAATAGGTAGAACTTGGAGTTGCCCCAACTTTAATCATGTTGGTTTCTATTTCTAATATCAAGAAAATAATGTCTAACAAAAACAAAAAGATGATGGAAATAAAATAACCTAAATACTTGTTGTTTATGGCAACTTGAATAAAAATTAAAATCATCGACCAGGTAACATATTTTGGTAATGAGTTGTAGATAAAATCTAAAAAGTAAACATCGAGTTCAATTCTGGTAAAGCCATTCAATAATTGATAAAGAATAGCAATTACAATTAAAAATAAGTTGATTAAAGAAGTAACAACTACTAACGAAAGTGCCTTTGAAATTAATGAGGTAATTGAGAAGTGAGGGGTTGCATCAATTACTTCATTAATGTGACTTGACCTGTCTTTCCAAATTAATTCACCACTAAAAAATACAAGAATAATGATGACAAAAATTGCTGAAACATTATTTATTTCGTCTATCATAATATAGGTGAGAGGGTAAGATTTTAAACCAAAATATTCAAACCCACCAAAGAAGTTGCTAATTAAAATAATTGCACTAAAAGCAAACAAAATTTTAAAAGTTGTACTTTTTAAAATGCTTAATAAATTGATTTTTAAGAAACTTTTAAAAATGGCGAATTGGCTAGCCATATTAAAGTTTAAGCTTACTGTTGGAAGCTTAAATAGCACGGTGTTTTTTTTCTCAGCTTTTATTTCTTTTGCTTTACGCTGTTTTTCGGTAAAAGAAAAAGATAGGTATGATAAGAAAAGTACAATTGCCCCAAGAGCAGACCATAATATTCTGTTGTATAACAATAAACCATCAAAACCTACCGAAATGGTGTTTTTCTCAATAGGTGTAAAGTATTTAGCATCAATACTATAAGCACGTATTCCGAATGTGTCAGCTAAAGCACCAATTACTTCATTTTCAATGTCAGAAAGTAATGTTCCTGAAACGATGTAACCTATAATTATAATTAATGTTCCAACAAATGAAATAACCGTGCTTTTCCATTTGTTTGCCATGGCAAAAATAATTGCTCCAGCAAAAAACATATTTGGTAGTATAAACAATAGGTAGTTGTTTATAAACGAAGCAGCATAAAAAGGTCCAATTCGGTCAGCATCTATCCATCCTGCGGCAGGTCCAATTATAGAACCGAAATAAAAACCTATAAAAACACCTAGAAGTGGAATGGTAGATAATACCAATGCTCCGAAAAATCGTCCAAAAAAGTAAACAGATTTTTTAATGGGTGTAGAAAAAAGTATTTCGTTAAAATCGTTTTCATAGTCGCGTAAAGCTGCACTATTAAAAAATGCAGTAGCTATCATTAATCCAAAAATGGAAAGAATAGCTACATAGTTAGTAATAACGTGTGGTGCATTTCTATAAACATTACCAACTGTACCGCCAATAACTACATTGTCGCTAACCACAGCTGCAAAAACCAGTAAACTAATAATTAATAGAAATATATAAATCATGGGGCGTTTTAGTGCCGTGATGATTTCTTTTATAAAAAACTCTTTAAACATTTGTTAAGTAATAAAGTTTGTAAAGTGAAAAGATTGAATGTTGGTTAACCATTAATTTTAGTAAAGAATACATCTTCTAAATTTGGCTCAACAGATTCAAAACCTTCTCCCGGGTTCGATTCAGAAAGTATGTGAATCAATGGATTTCCTGCAACCATTTTATCAGAAATAACTTTGAAGTTTTTTTGATATTCTTCAACTTCATTTCTAGCAATTGATTTCTGCCAAACTTGTCCTTTTAATTCTTGCAACACATTGTTTGGAGTTCCTTTATAAACAATCTGACCTAAATTCATGATTGCCATATTCGAACACAATTCTCTTACATCATCAACAATGTGAGTAGAAAGGATTATGATAACCTCTTGTCCAACATCAGCTAATAAATTATGGAAACGATTTCTTTCTCCTGGGTCTAAACCAGCAGTTGGCTCATCAACAATAATCAATTGTGGATTTCCAATCAATGCTTGAGCAATACCAACACGTTGTTTCATACCGCCAGAAAAACCTTTTACAGATTTAGCCCTTTGTTCGTATAGGTTAACTTTTTGAAGCAAGTAACCCACCAATTCTTTACGTACCTTACTACTTGTTATTCCCTTTAAAATTGCAATATGGTCTAACAACTGCTCGGCAGTAATTTTCGGATATACGCCAAATTCTTGAGGCAAGTACCCTAATACTTTACGCAGTTCTATCGGATTATTTAAAATATCAATATCGTTTAAAAAAGCGGTGCCGCTATCTGCATCTTGCAAAGTAGCTAATGTTCTCATTAACGACGATTTTCCTGCTCCATTCGGACCAAGTAAACCAAACATTCCGTTTGTAATTTCAATATTTACATTGTCTAAAGCTTTGACACCGTTAGGATAAACTTTAGTTAGATTTTCTATTTTTAGAGTTGCCATAAAATACTGTTAATCAATTTATTTTTCAAATATAGGTTACTGACGATTTGATTGAAGCAAAAGTTACACTAAAGGTAAAATGGAGCAGTTGAACGGTTTTATTAACTTTGTGGAAATGAATAAGGAACAACTCTATCAAGAATTAAGCTTTAAAACCAGTAGGAGTGGAGGAGCGGGAGGGCAACACGTTAATAAAGTGTCGTCGAAGGTAGAATTGATTTTTGATGTAAATAAATCGTTGCAGTTCAGTGAGGAACAAAAGAGTATCATCTTTTTTAAATTGGCTAATAGAATAGATAATGAGGGTTTGTTGCATTTACAATGTGATGAAACACGTAGTCAGTTAAAGAATAAAGAAATTGTTTTAGAACGATTGATTAATTTATTAGAAACTGCTTTAAAACCAGTTAAAAAAAGAAAACCAAGCAAGCCTAGTAAATCATCAATAAGAAAAAGACTAGAGAGCAAGAAAAAACTTTCAGATAAAAAAGGTTCAAGAAGGTTTAAAATGGATTAATTTTGAAAACATTGGCTCGCAAAGACGCAAAGTTCGCAAAGGATATAATAAGACATAATGAATAAAAAAGGTACTAATTTATCGGAGAATGATTTAGCGAAGATTTTGGTAAACATCTTTATTAAAGTTCATCGTGTGTTAGGTCCTGGGTTGTTAGAATCTGTATATGAATCAGCAATTTGCTTCGAACTTGAGAAATTAGAAATACCTTATAATCGTCAACCTGAAATAGCTGTTTTTTATGAAGATGTAAAAATGGATGTTGGGTTTAGAGCTGATATTATTGTTGAAGATAAATTGATAATTGAAATTAAATCTGTTTCATCTTTAACAGCAATACATCACAAACAATTACTAACTTATTTAAGATTAACAGACATGAAATTAGGTCTTTTGGTTAATTTTAACGAAGTTTTAGTAAAAGATGGAATAACAAGAATTGTAAATAATTTATAAAAAAAACTTTGCGAACTTTGCGTCTTTGCGAGAAAAAAAAGAAGTTTTCTTATTCTCAGTCACTAGTTTTCAGTCTAAAAAAAGAGGTAGAAGGGAATAAAAAAACTTTGCGAACTTTGCGTCTTTGCGAGAATATAAATTATAAAGAAGAGATAACTAGATTGTAATAAATTATAAAAAATTTGCGTCTTCTCGAGAAAAATAAGTAGTATCAATAATGAAATTGACATTTTATAAATACCAAGGAACAGGAAACGATTTTGTTATGATTGATAATCGTACAAATGTTTTTGATAAGACTAATTTAAAATTGGTTCAACAGCTTTGCGACAGAAAGTTTGGTATTGGTGCAGATGGTTTAATTTTAATCGAAAACATTGCTGATTTAGATTTTAATATGGTCTATTTTAATGCAGATGGAAGTCAAAGTTTTTGTGGGAATGGAAGTAGATGTGCAGTATCTTTTGCAAAGTATTTAGGTATTATTCAAAGTCAAGCCATGTTTTTATCTACCGATGGGGAGCATGAAGCATGGATAAACCAAAATGGTGAAGTGAGTTTGAAAATGCACGATGTTGAAACAATAGAAAAAGGAGAAACGCATTATTTTATCAATACGGGTTCGCCTCATTACATTGTCAATGTTGATGATGTTGATGGTGTAAATGTATTTGAAGAAGGTAAGAAAATTCGCTACAACGATAGGTTTAAACAAGAAGGAACGAATGTGAATTTCGTAAATTATAAACAAGATTGTTTGGATATTAGAACTTACGAAAGAGGAGTAGAAGATGAGACATTATCGTGTGGAACAGGTGTAACAGCTGCAGCGTTGAGTTGGGCGGATAAGAATAGTTCGCCTGCGGGGAAAATACAAGTAAACACTAAAGGTGGAGCTTTACAAGTTGCTTTTAAGCGAACAGATACCAGAGGTTTTAATGATATTTGGTTAATCGGTCCTGCTGAAATGGTTTTTAAAGGAGAGCTGTTAATTTGAAAAAATGACTACTTTAAACTAATACCCTCATAAACTCATAACCTTATTTATGTCTTTTTCTATTCCAATCACAAAAAATATAACCGAAATAAACCTCCAACAAGGAGTTTTTATTTTTATTCACCGAGCAAGTAAAGTGCCTCCACATATTGGCATGGTGGTAAATGGCTTGTTGTTCGAAATATCTACTGTTGGTCCGGGGTATACTTACAAAGCTATTGACTTATTAAAAACGGCTCAAAAAAGAGGAGTGGAATTGATTTTTTTAGAATTGAAAGAATCAGCTCAAAATCCGAATGAATTACAAGAAACAATTACCGATTTAGTTAAACATTATCATAAAGTTGATGAGGAAATTACTTGTCTTTTTCCAATAAAAGATTTTATTCAAGAGGTTTATCATGTTGATGTTTCCAAAGCAAATTTTATTTTTGATTTGTTACCAATTTTATATAAAAATAATTGTATAACAAATGGTTACGAAGTTAATTTGACTGATAAGTTGAAGAGTAGCTCGTTTGAACTTAAAAAGTACACCAAGCAAGATGTGGATAAATGTATTGCAGCTGTAAATCGCAAAAACAAACTTGAAGTTAGTTGCTAAACATATTTTTCTAAGAAATATGACTGTAGCT
Source organism: Flavobacteriales bacterium (assembly GCA_020635795.1). Classification (NCBI taxonomy): domain Bacteria; kingdom Pseudomonadati; phylum Bacteroidota; class Flavobacteriia; order Flavobacteriales; species Flavobacteriales bacterium. The sequence continues at coordinate 1,540,075 of JACJZD010000001.1, read as the reverse complement.
GATGCTTCAGTTGTTTTGGAATGGGAAAATAATCCTGAAAATTGGGAAGTGAGCGATACAAAAGAACCATTTACAGCTCAAGAAATTGATGACTTTGTTCGTTTGCCACAAGATATAAACAGCCAACAACAATTACGGTTAATGATTTGTGAAAGCAAAATGGGTAAACCTATTGGATGTATCGATTTGTTTGAATTTGAAAAAGGAAAATCGGCAGGAATAGGAGTTTTAATTGCTAATAAAAACTATAGAAACATGGGATTCGCTACCGAAGCATTAAAGCAAGTAATTAATTATTGCAGAAATGAACTAAAGCTTGCTTATATCTTCTGTAACATTTATAAAAATAATAAAGCAAGTATTCGTTTATTTGAAAACTGTGGATTTGAATTTGTTGAACAGCGATTGTTAAATCAACAAAAAGTGAATTATTTTGAACTAAAAATGTGGTAAGTTAGTGATGAAAATGTTTAAAAAAGTTGTTGTTTCAGTTTTGCTTATTGGATTACTAATAGGTGCCTATGTTGGTTACAACATGTATACACGTATTTACCAACCCAACGTAACATTAAAAAAAGGAAAAACGGATTATTTCTATATTAAAACGGGTTCAACTTTTAGTGATGTAAGCAATGGTTTATACGAAGGAGGTTATATTAAAAATAGGACTTCTTTTGAGTGGGTTGCTGAAAAGAAATCAAACTTTAAAACCAACATAAAACCAGGTAGATATTTACTTAGAGATGGCATGAACAATAACGAGTTGGTTGATTTGTTGAGGTCTGGAAAACAAGAACCCGTTAAAATATCATTCGATCATATCAGAACGGTTAAAGAATTGGCTGGTAAGCTATCAAAAAATATTGAGGCAGATAGTTTATCGACCTATACATTGCTTACCGACAAGGAATTTATTAATAGCTATGGATTCAATTCAAACACCATTTTATCATTGTTTATTCCTAATACCTATGAGTTTTATTGGAACACTTCCTCCGAGGAATTGGTAAAACGTATGGCTACCGAATACAAGAATTTTTGGAATGAAGATCGTAAAGCAAAAGCAAAAAAAATGAACTTAACGCAATCTGAAGTTTCTACCTTGGCATCTATTGTTCAGGCAGAACAATCAATGCGAGTAGATGAACGACCACGTGTGGCAGGTTTGTATGTAAACAGATTAAAAAAGGGAATGTTGCTGCAATCAGACCCAACGGTAATTTATGCTGTTGGAGATTTTGAAATAAGAAGGGTAACAGGGAAACATTTAGCGATTGACTCGCCTTACAATACCTATAAAAGAACGGGGTTGCCACCTGGTCCAATTGTGCTACCAAGCATTAAATCACTCGATGCTGTATTGAACTACGAAAAACACAATTATATTTACATGTGTGCAAAAGAAGATTTATCAGGCTACCATAATTTTGCAGTAAACTATGATGAACACATGGCTAATGCTCGCAGGTATCAGAAAGAATTAAACAGAAGAAACATTCATTAAATTTTATTCCGTGATAGAAAAAAACATATCCATATCTTATCAAGAATACAACACCTTAAGTGAGTTGAGCAAAGCAGATGTAGACTTAGTTTTGGCTGCCGAGAAAAATTTAGCTAATTCATATTCTCCTTATTCCTTGTTTAAAGTGAGTTCACTTATTCGTTTCGAAACAGGAGAAACGGTGTTAGGAACAAATCAAGAAAATGCTGCTTATCCGTCTGGTTTGTGTGCCGAACGTGTGGCTATTTTTTCTGGTAAATCTACTTATCCTAACAAAAATATTGATACCATTATAATTGTAACGGAACAAGGAAATCCAACACCATTTTCTCCTTGTGGTGGTTGCCGACAAGTACTAATGGAATATGAAATGGCACAAAAAAAACCGATTAGAGCCATTCTAAAATCGGGCGATTCAAAAGTTTGGATTTTTGATAGCATTAGTGCTTTCCTACCTTTTGCATTCAATGCCGACCACATCTTAAAAAAAGAGTGATTTTTTAAATTCGAAATTCACATCTAAATATATTAAATTTGCACATTAATTAAACAAACATGGCAAAAAAAATCACCTTCTCAAAAGAACAATACTTGGCTTGGTACGAGTCAATGTTATTGATGAGAAAATTTGAAGAAAAATTAAGTCAGTTGTACATACAACGTAAGTTTGGAGGTTTCCTTCACTTGTATATAGGTCAAGAAGCAGTTGTTGCGGGAGCAGTTTCTGCAACTTTACCAGAAGATAAAATGATTACTGCTTATCGTTGCCACGCTCACCCGCTTGGTAGAGGAACTGATCCCAAATACATGATGGCAGAATTGTATGGTAAAACTACAGGTTTATCAAAAGGTAAAGGTGGTTCTATGCACATGTTTGATGTTAGTAAGCATGTTTACGGTGGACATGGTATTGTTGGAGGTCAAATTCCATTAGGAGCAGGTTTAGCTTTTGCAGATAAATATAGAGGTGAAAACCATGTAACCATGTGTTCTATGGGTGATGGAGCTATTCGTCAAGGAGCTTTGCACGAGGCATTTAATATGGCTATGATTTGGAAATTACCTGTTATTTACATTATTGAGAATAACAAATATGCTATGGGTACTTCTGTTGAACGTACTTCAAATGTAACAGAACTGTATAAAATTGGTTTAAGTTATGATATGCCAGGAGAAGCAGTTGATGGGATGGATGTTGAAGCAGTTCACCATGCTATAGCTAAAGCAGCAAAATGGTGTAGAGATGGAAAAGGTCCTTATTTGTTAGAAATGGAAACCTATCGTTTTAAAGGTCATTCCATGTCAGATCCTAGAAAGTACAGAACCAAAGAAGAGGAAGAAAACTACCAAAACGAAGACCCAATTGAAAAGGTGTTAAAAACCATTCGAGCAAATAAATATGCTACTGAAAAACAATTGGAGGCTATACAAGCTAAAATTAAAAAACAAATTGAAGATGCTATAAAGTTTGCTGAAGAATCACCTCTTCCAGAACCTGATGACATGTATAACGAAATTTACGCAGAACCTAATTACCCATTTATAAAAGATTAAAACTTGAGTTTAGAAGGTTAAAGTAAAAGTGATTATAAAAACTTTTAACTTTTAACTTTTAACTTTAAACTGAAAAATATGGCTGAAATAGTAAGAATGCCCAAGTTAAGTGATACCATGACAGAAGGAGTTGTGGCTAAATGGCATAAAAAAATAGGAGATACGGTTAAAGAAGGCGATTTATTAGCTGAAATTGAAACAGATAAAGCTACAATGGAGTTCGAATCTTTTGTAGATGGAACTTTATTGCATATTGGAGTGCCTGAAAAAGGTGCTGCTCCAGTTGATTCTATCTTGGCCATTTTTGGTAAAAAAGGCGAGGATATTTCTTCATTACTTTCTGGCGGTTCTGCTCCAACAACAAAAGCCGAAGCTAAAAAAGAAGTTGTAGAAGAACCACAAGCTAAAGTTGAGGTAAAAACTGTAGATACGTCAAATATTAAAGCAACAGTAATAAAAATGCCCAAGTTAAGCGATACCATGACAGAAGGAGTTGTGGCTAAATGGCATAAAAAAGTGGGTGATAAAGTTGCTTCTGGTGATTTGCTTGCAGATATTGAAACTGATAAGGCAACAATGGAATTTGAATCGTTTGAAGATGGAGTTTTGTTGTATATAGGAATTGAAAACGGAGGTAGTGCTCCTGTAGATGCCGTTTTAGCAATAATTGGAGAGAAAGGTGCTGATTATAAATCTTTGTTAGCGAATAGTTCTCAGGTGTCAGTTGACAGTTCTCAGTCTACAGTTAGCAGTTCACATCACCCAAAACCTATCACTCACCACTCACCACCCATTACCCAAACCCCATCACCCATTACTCAACATTCAACACAAAGGGTTATAGCCTCTCCTTTAGCCAAGAAAATGGCTGCTGATAGAAATATCAATTTGGCTCAAATTAAAGGTACTGGAGATGGCGGTAGAATTACCAAAACTGATATAGAGAATTATAACGGTTCTTCAGGTGGTGCTTTTTCAACATTTATTGGGGTGGAAAAATATACCGAAGAGCCTGTTTCACAAATGCGTAAAACCATTGCTCGTCGATTAGGAGAAAGCAAGTTTTCTGCACCACACTTCTATTTAACTATAGAGATGGATATGGATAACGCCATTAGTGCAAGAAATTCTATCAATGCCATCGAAGGAGTTAAAATTTCGTTTAACGATATCGTAATTAAAGCTGTTGCTGCAGCATTAAAAAAACATCCAAAGGTAAACAGTTCTTGGTTGGGCGACAAAATTCGCTACAACGAACATGTCAACATTGGTGTAGCAGTTGCGGTTGATGAAGGTTTATTAGTACCAGTTGTACGTTTTGCAGATGGTAAATCGTTAAGCCAAATAAGTAGTGAAGTAAGAACTTTTGCTCAAAAGGCAAAAGATAAAAAATTACAACCTCAAGATTGGGAAGGTAGCACGTTTACTATTTCTAATTTAGGAATGTTTGGAATAGATGAATTTACAGCTATTATTAATCCGCCAGATGCTTGTATTATGGCTGTTGGTGGTATAAAACAAGTGCCAGTAATTAAAAATGGTCAGATTGTACCCGGAAACACCATGAAAGTAACCTTGAGTTGCGATCATAGAGTTGTTGATGGTGCATCGGGAGCCGCATTTTTACAAACTTTTAAAAATTACATTGAAAATCCAGTGGTATTGTTGGGCGCTCAAAATATTTAATTCACAAAAAAACTGAAAGCTATGGGAATGAAAGAAAACGATTATTTATGTCCAAAATGTAAAGGACATTTAAATGTAGGTGGATTTTTAATTTTTGCAACAGAAACTCACCGTAAACATAAAGGCTTAATAATGTTAAGCCCAAAAGTGGGAGAGTACAGCTATAAACATCATTCTAAATTTTCGTTAGAAAAAGGAGAGATGGCGGAGTTTATTTGTCCTATTTGCCACCATAATTTAACAGCAGCTAAAAATAAAGACCATGCCATGATAATGATGGTTGGCGCTGAAGATAACTGCGATTACGAATTGTATTTTTCTAAAAAAGCGGGTAACAAAAGTACCTATGTTGTTGCAAAAGATGAGATAGAAGCTTTTGGTGAAGATGCTATGGATATAGAAGACTTGTTTTACGAGTAAGAATATTTAGTGAGCTAAAGCTCTTTTCTTGATGATGCCTCCTTTTGTATCCTTAACACTATTCATTACAACAAAAGCCGTAGGTTCAATTTTTTCTATTTCGGTGTTTAGCTTATTTAATTCTAGTCGTGTAACTACAGTATAAATAATGTCGACATCATTTGTTTGGTTTCTTTCTCCATATCCACGTTTACCATTATAAATGGTAACGCCTCGTCCCATTTTATTTATTATCATAAGTCTTATTTCTTCACTGTGTGTTGCTACTATCGTAACACCTATGTATTCATCAATACCTTCAATAATAAAATCTAGCGTTTTTGATGCAGCCAAATAAGTAATCATTGAATATAATGCAATTTCAATAGAAAGTAAATAAGCTGCAGAAGAGAAAATGATGACGTTAATAATGGCAATAATATCACCAAGAGTAGCACCGAATTTACGGCTTAAATAAATAGCAAGGACTTCTGTTCCATCAATTACTGCACCACCTCTAACTGAAAGACCAATGCCTGCTCCAAGAAAGAAACCACCAAAAATAGCAACCAATAAATTATCGTTAGTAACATTAGGAAAATCAACAGTTGCAACACATAAAGCTAATCCAGAAATGGCTAAAGTTGTTTTAAAAGCAAACTGTTTTCCAAGTATTTTGTAACCAAGAAAAACAAAAGGTAGGTTTATTCCAATAATCAAGATATAAAGTGGTATTTCGGTTAGGGCTGAAATTAATAATGAAATCCCAGTAGCACCTCCATCAATAAAATGATTGGTTAATAGAAACCCTTTAAAACCAAAAGAAGCAGAAAATATACCAATGGAAATTAAGAAGAAATCTTTAATGTGGCGTTTTACAATAATAAGTAATTCTCTATAACCTTTTGCAAGTTTGTAATCGGAATAGGGTTTGTTTTTTGACTTGTTGTCAAGGTTTTTATCTTTTCGTTTTAATGTTGTTTGAATAATAATGTTAGTCCACAGTGAATTCATTTTATTTTTTTAATTAAGATTATTTATTGTTCTATAACTTTTTACAAAATTGTAAAAACCGACTAAAAACAAAACAGGACCGATTCTAAAATGTTTACCCGAAAAATTTGAGTTTACATCTTGAATTAAAGACCAAGATTCGGCTGTAAATGCTATAAAAGTTATTGTTAGGAAGATAAACAGGGATGTGTTTTTTACAATGTTAACATCTTTATTTATACGGATTAGAAGCAATCCAAAGATTACAAATAATATATATCCAAAAAAAGTAGAAGTTAACTCTGGTTCATTTGAGCTACCTGCATAATCGAAGATTGAAGGGATAATAGTTATCCAAAAGTTATGAAGCTCAAAGCCATCCGATAAATTGAATCGCATTCTAAATACACTTGAAAAGACTAGTCCAAGTAATAAAAATAAAAGTGCTATTTTTTGTTTAATATTCATTACTATCAAATAACAAAATTCATTTTTTCTTTAAAATCACTTTCATTAATAATGTCCCAATGGTTTTCGTAATCAAACGTCATGTCGTAAATAAAGTTGCGGTCGGGCAATATTTTAGCTTCAAAAGAATAAAACTTCCATAAATTACCTTCTCGTTTTATTTCTTCAAAACTTGTTTTAGAAACAATTTTAAAATACGATTGATTGTTTTTATACTTTCTAAATTGGGGATATTTCACATCGTTAACCATGTTTCAATGTTAACCATTTTATTTATTTGATTAACAAATTTTAACACCGCAAAATCAACAAATTTTAGTACTTTCGCCACAATTTCATTTCTTAAAAATATGTTTGATTTTTCTAGCAAAGTAATAGGTGAGGGATTAACTTACGACGACATTTTAATGGTGCCTGCGTATTCTGAAGTTTTACCTCGTGAAGTTGATATTACTACCAATTTCACAAAAAATATAAAACTTAAAATCCCTGTGGTTTCTGCTGCAATGGATACTGTTACTGAATCAAAGTTGGCTATTGCTATTGCTCAAGAGGGAGGAATAGGTGTGTTACACAAAAACATGACCATAGAACAGCAGGCGGATAAAGTTAGAAAAGTAAAGCGTTCGGAAAGCGGAATGATTAAAGACCCCGTTACAATGCCAGTAAATTCAACAGTAAATGATGCGTTGAATTTAATGAAAGAGCATAAAATTGGAGGTATTCCTGTGGTTGACCAAAATAATAGTTTGGTTGGAATTGTTACCAATAGAGATTTAAGATTTCAGAAAGATGTAACTCGACCTATAAAAGAGGTGATGACTATCGAAAATATTATTACTGCAAAAGAAGGTACTGATTTAGATAAAGCACGTGAAATTCTTCAAGAATTTAAAATTGAAAAGTTACCTGTAGTCGATGATAATAATCGATTGAAAGGGTTAATAACATATAAAGACATTACTAAAGTTCAACTAAAACCAAATGCTTGTAAAGATGAATTTGGTAGATTGCGTGTAGCTGCAGCAGTAGGTGTTACTGGAGATGTAATGGACAGAGTGGATGCATTATTTAATGCTGGTGTAGATGCTATTATTATTGATACAGCTCATGGACATTCAAAAGGTGTAATTGAAACCTTAAAAAAAGTAAAAGCTGCTTATCCAACGCTTCAAGTGGTGGTGGGTAATATTGCTACTGCAGAAGCTGCAAAAGCTTTAGTTGAAGCTGGTGCTGATGGTGTTAAAGTTGGAATCGGGCCAGGATCAATATGTACTACTCGTATCATTGCAGGTGTTGGTGTTCCTCAATTATCGGCAGTTATGATGGTTGCTGAAGGTTTAAAAGGCACTGGAGTGCCCATGATTGCAGATGGAGGAATCCGTTTTACAGGAGATATTGTTAAAGCATTATCTGCTGGAGCCGATTCAATTATGGCAGGTTCTTTGTTTGCAGGTGTAGATGAATCTCCGGGTGAGACTATAATATATGAAGGAAGAAAGTTTAAAGCATACCGAGGAATGGGTTCAATAGAAGCCATGCAACAAGGTTCTAAAGATCGTTATTTTCAAGATGCTGAAGATGATATTAAAAAATTGGTTCCAGAGGGAATCTCAGGAAGAGTACCTTACAAAGGACATTTAAGTGAAGTTATTTACCAAATGGTAGGTGGTTTAAAAGCTGGTATGGGTTATTGTGGAGCAAGAAACATGGAAGCTTTAAAAGGTGCTAAATTTATCAGAATTACTCATTCTGGTATTAACGAGAGTCATCCTCATAACATAACCATTACAAGAGAAGCACCAAATTATTCAACAAGATCATAAAAATTAGTTAATCAAAAAACATAAAAGATAAAACATGAAAAAGATTGGATTAGTTACGTTATTACTTTCAGCAGTATTGGTGTCTAAAGCACAGCAAACTGACCCTGTTTTATTAAAAATTGACAATAAAGCAGTTACTTTATCGGAATTTGACGCTATTTTTAAAAAGAACAATACCAAGGAAACCGTTATTACTGAAGAATCGGTAAACGAATATTTAGATTTGTATATCAAGTTTAAGCTAAAAGTTAGAGAAGCTGAAAACTTGGGATTGGATACTTCTGCAAGTTTTAAAAGTGAATTGGAAGGATATCGTAAACAATTAATTCAACCATATTTAACTGATAGAGAAGTTTCTGAAGCATTAATTGAGGAAGCTTACGAAAGAATGAAGTATGATGTAAATGCAAGTCATATTTTAATAAATGTTGATGAAAACGCTTTACCAAAAGATACGTTGATTGCCTACAACCAAATTTTAAAAATTAGAGATAGGATTTTAAAAGGTGAAGATTTTGGAACGGTTGCAGTTGAAACGTCTAACGATCCTTCATCAAAAACCAACAAAGGAAATCTGGGTTATTTTAATGCTTTACACATGGTTTATCCATTTGAATCGGCAGCTTATAATTTAAAAGTTGGCGATATTTCAATGCCAGTTAGAACGCGTTTTGGTTACCACATTATTAAATTAAACGATAAAAGAGCTGCTAGAGGAACTATCAAAGTTGCTCATATTATGATTCAAGGGAGTAAAGATTTAGATGAGGAAACCCTAAAAAATAAAAAACAAAAAATTGATGAAATTTATGCTAAGTTGTTGACTGACAAAACACAATTTGGTGAATTAGCACAACAATTTTCTGATGATAAAGGTTCTGCTGCTCGTAATGGAGAGCTGCCTCCTTTTGGAACAGGTAAAATGGTGCCAGAGTTTGAAGAGGCTGCTTATACGTTGAAAAATGATGGGGATCTTTCTGAACCCATACAAACGAGCTATGGTTGGCATATTATAAAACGATTGGAGTTAACACCTTTAGATTCGTATGAAAATATGTACAATACCATAAAATCTAAAGTAAGTAGAGATTCTCGTTCGAATAAAACTCAAGAGGCAGTAATTAATAAAATTAAAGCTGAAAATGCTTTTAAAGAATATATTGCTAAAAGAGATGAATTTTATAAATTGGTAAATGCAGATGAGTTTGCTAAAGGAGAATGGACTGCCGATAAAGCTAAAAAGTTAAATAAAGTAATGTTTGGTTTTTATGCAAAAGATGGTCAGAAATTAGAATACACACAAACTGATTTTGCTAAACTAATAGAAGAAAACAAACCAAAAGCTAAACCGAATACTGAAGTGAATGTGGTGGCAGAAATCAATCGTTTATATAAATCAGTATTAGAAGAAAAAGCTTTAGCATTTAAAGAAGAAAGATTGCCTAAAACAAATATCGAATACAAATTGTTGTATCAAGAGTATCGCGATGGAATTTTATTGTTCAACTTAACCGACCAAAAAGTATGGTCGAAAGCCATTGCTGATACGGCTGGTTTAGAAGAGTTCTTTAAAACAAACCAATCGAAATACATGTGGAACAAACGTGCAGAAGCAACGGTTTATAAATGTAGCGATGAGGCAACTGCAACTCAAGTAGAAAAGGTATTGAATAAAAAATCAAAAACTCCAATAACTAATGACGAGTTGTTAAAAATGTTCAACAAAGAAAGCCAATTAACATTAACCATAAACGAAGGTAAATTTGAGAAGGGAGAAAATGCTTCGGTTGATGCTAACGAATGGATTAAAGGAAAATTGTATAAAGTTAAATCGGCTAAAGGTGTTGATTTAGTTAGAATTACCAATGTATTAGAAGCAGAGCCTAAAAAGTTAAACGAAGTTAAAGGCTTGGTTACATCTGATTATCAAAATTTCTTAGAAAAAGAGTGGGTGGCAGAGTTGAAAGCAAAATATAAAGTTGAAGTGGATAAAGAAGTGTTAAAGCAGGTTAAATAATTTAATGTTAAAAAGGTTCAAATACATTGTTGGTTTTGTTCTTTTTGGGCTAATTGTTTCGTGCGATTATTTCAATAAAATTGAGGTTGAAGATAATGCTGTTGCGAGGGTTGGAACTATTTTTCTTAACCAGTCAGATGTTGCTGATATAATACCAAAAGATGCTTCTAAAGAAGACAGTTTGTTGATTGCAAATAATTTTATCCAAAATTGGATTAAGGAGCAATTGGTATTAGAAAAAGCAGAACTAAATTTAAAGGATGAGCAACGTGACTTTGAGAAACAAATCCAAGATTATAGAAAAACATTATTGATTTACTCGTACGAAAATCAATTGATAACAGAAATTTTAGATACCAATGTGAGTAATGATGAAATTGCAGCATATTATCAAGACAACCATCAAGTTTTTGTACTTAAAAATGACATTGTAAAAGTACGTTATTTAAAGGTTTCTAAAAACGCACCGAACTTAAAAAAAATTCGAAAATACTATACGTCAAAAGACAGCGTTGAATTAAATAAATTAAAAGAATTGGCTCATCAGTATGCTGAACAATTTCATTTTAACGACAACGAATGGATACAGCTAAATGAAATTAGAAAAGAGGTGCCAAACGCAACAAATATTGATGGTAATTTTTTAAGAAACAATAAAAGTGTAGTATTGGAAGATTCTTTGTCCATGCACTTTATTCATTTTATTGATTTCAAATTGGAAAAAGAAGTGTCGCCGTTAAGTTTTGAAACGGACAACATCAAGAGTATGATTATCAATAAAAGAAAATTAAAACTATTAAATCAAGTAAAAAATGATTTATACGAACAAGCATTAAATAAGAAAGACATCGAAATATATGATACAAAAATTAAAAGCAATTAAATATTGGTTAGTATTCGTTTTACTAACCACTAATCTTAGCTTAATTGCTCAAGAAGGTACTGTTGTAGATGGTATTATTGCTGTAGTTGGCGATAAAATCATTTTAAAGTCGGAGTTGGAAAATCAGCTCGTTTCTTTAAAGTCTCAAGGAATAATCATAGATAACGAAAGCAAGTGTCAGATTATGGAGGAACTGTTGTATCAAAAATTATTACTTCATCATGCCGTTATTGATAGTGTTTCGGTAACCGATGCACAGGTTGATGGAGAAATGAATAGAAGACTTAATTATTTTATTTCTCAAATTGGTTCAGAAAAAAAATTGGAGCAGTATTATAAAAAACCAATCAAGGAAATTAAGGATGAGTTGAGAGATATTGTACAAGAGCAATTAATTGGACAAATGATGCAATCTTCAATTACTTCTGGAGTAAAAGTAACACCTAAAGAAGTTAAAGATTTTTTTAACTCGTTGCCAGAAGATAGTATCCCCATGATTAATTCGGAAATTGAAGTTGCTCAAATATTAATTAATGCAAAACAAGGTAAAGATGCTCGTGAAATTGCTCGTGACCGCTTGAATACCATTCGTGAAAGAATTATAAAAGGAGAACAGTTTTCTACGTTAGCTGTGTTGTATTCTGAGGATGAAGGCTCTGCAAAAAAAGGTGGAGAGCTTGGATTTATGGGGCGAGCCGATTTAGTGCCTGAATTTTCAGTAGCAGCTTTTAAATTAAAAAACTCAACAACAGTAACAGAAATTGTAGAATCTCAATTTGGATTTCATATTATTCAGTTGATTGAACGTCGAGGTCAGAAAATGAATTGTCGTCATATTTTAATTAAAATTAAAGACGATGAAGAAGAAATTAAGAAAGCAAAAGTTTTAGCCGATAGTGTATACAATTTAATTTTTACCGATACGCTTTCATTTGGGCAGTTGGCTTTAAAATATTCTAACGATGATAAAACCAAAAAGAGTGATGGAGTTATGGTGAATCCACAAACCGGAACAGCAGTTTTTGAAATTGACCAAGTTGACCCTCAAATTTATTACATTGTTGAAAACATGAAAGCAGGAGAAATATCAAAACCTGTTCCAGCTGAATCGTTTGATGGTAAAAAAGGTTACCGAATTTTAAAGTTAATAAGTAAAACTGATCCTCACAAAGCTAGTTTTGAAACAGATTATGCCAAAATTCAAGAAGCTGCTTTATCTACAAAACATAACGAAGCAACAAATAAATGGATAAAAACAAAATTAGCTTCTACTTATGTTAAGATAGAAGATGAATACAAAAATTGTGAATTTCAAAATAACTGGACCAATCAATAACTTTTTGTAATTTTAATCACCTAATTATCTAAAATAAATGGCAGAAAACCAATACAAATCGGAAGTTGAAGCATTAGATGCTTTTGTGGTTAAATACAATGAGTTAACCAAAGAAATATCTAAGGTAATTGTTGGACAAGACGAAGTAATTAAAAAAGTGTTGATTTCTATTTTTAGCCGCGGGCATTGTTTGTTGGTTGGTGTTCCTGGTTTGGCAAAAACTTTATTGATTAATACCATTTCTGATTCGTTGGGATTAAAGTTTAATCGTATTCAGTTTACCCCCGATTTAATGCCATCTGACATTATTGGTTCTGAAATTTTAGATGAAAACAAAAACTTTAAATTTATAAAAGGACCATTGTTTGCTAATATTATTTTAGCTGATGAGATTAACCGTACTCCTCCTAAAACGCAATCGGCTTTATTAGAGGCAATGCAAGAAAAAACGGTTACTGCTGCTGGTCATCAATATAAATTAGAACACCCATTTTTTGTGTTGGCTACTCAAAACCCAATCGAACAAGAAGGAACATATCCATTACCAGAAGCTCAATTGGATAGGTTTATGTTTAATATTTGGGTAGATTATCCATTATACTTAGAGGAATTGGCTATAGTAAAAAGTACAACAGTAGATTCAACCTCTCAATTAAATAAAATTATGAATGCTGAGGAAATTGTTTATTTCCAAAATCTTATTCGTAAAATTCCGGTAACCGATAATGTAATAGAATATGCGGTTAAATTAGCATCTAGCACTCGTGCAGGAAGCGAATATGCCAATACAATGGTTAACGATTATTTAAGTTGGGGAGCGGGACCAAGAGCTTCACAATATTTAGTAATAGGAGCAAAGTGCCATGCTGCCATAAATGGCAAATACTCTCCAGACATTGAAGATGTAAAAGCAGTTGCAGAACCAATACTCCGTCATCGTATTGTAAGAAATTACAAAGCCGAAGCTGATGGGTATTCTATCGAAAAAATTATTGAGAGTTTACTTTAAACATTCTTTTTGTCCGTTCGAGTAGGTTTAATGGAGTGGTAACAGAATTAAATCGTATCGAGAATTTTTTACACATTACTAAATTCCATCAAATAAGCCTTTAAGAAGCCATCTAAATCGCCATCTAGTACTTTGTCAGGGTCGTTTACTGTAAAGCCTGTTCTGTGGTCTTTAACGCGCCTGTCGTCCAATACGTAACTTCTTATTTGAGAACCCCATTCAATTTTCTTTTTGTCGGCTTCAATTTCACTACGAGCTTCCAATTTTTTACGCATCTCTATTTCGTAAAGCTGCGATTTTAACAATTGCATGGCTTTTTCTCTGTTTTGCAACTGGGAACGTGTTTCGGAATTGGTAATCATAATTCCTGTTGGTAAATGTCGTAGCAACACTTTGGTTTCAACCTTGTTTACATTTTGACCACCAGCTCCACCCGAACGAGCAAAATCCCAAGTAATATCAGCAGGATTAATGTTTATTTCTATGCTTTCATCAATTAATGGGTAAATGTAAACCGATGAAAAGGATGTCATACGTTTGCCTTGTGAGTTGAATGGGCTAACACGAACTAGTCGATGCACGCCATTTTCACCTTTAAGGTAGCCAAAAGCAAATTCTCCTTCAATTTCCATGGTAACCGTTTTTATTCCAGCAACATCACCATCCTGAAAATCGAGTATTTTTATTTTGTAGCCATTTTTTTCTGCCCACATGGTGTACATTCGGTAAAGCATCGACGACCAATCACAACTTTCGGTACCACCTGCACCAGCAGTTATTTGTAAAACAGCACTTAAAGCATCTTCTTCAGCACTCAACATGTTTTTAAACTCTAAATCTTCAATTTGGGCTAAAGCTAAATCATATTGTTGTTGAACTTCTTCTTCGGTAGCGCCTTCTTCCTTATAAAAATCATAAAGTACAGTCAAATCATCTACCAAAGAGGCTACTTGCTGGTAACCATCGGTCCATACTTTAATGTTTCGTACTACTTTAAGTTGTTTTTCAGCTTCTTTTGGGTCGTCCCAAAAATTAGGGTCTTGAGTTTTTTGATTCTCTTCTTCTAACTGAATTAATTTGGCATCAACGTCAAAGGTACCCCCTCAACGCAGCCAGGCGATTCACTAGTTCTTTTACTTGTTCGTTTGTAATCATATGGCAAAATTACACTTTAGAGCGCTATGGTTAGCGATTAAATGAATATTTTTGAATAGATTTATTTTAGATGATACTGCTATGAAAATATATACGAAAACAGGCGACAAAGGGACTACTTCTTTATTTGGTGGGAAAAGAGTGTCCAAACACCATATTAGAATAGAGTCTTATGGTACAGTAGATGAGTTAAACTCATACATTGGGCTTATTCGTGACCAAAAAATTGATAAAAACACTTTTGATGTTTTAATTGAAATTCAAGATAGACTTTTTACCTTGGGTTCAATGTTAGCCACAGAGCCTGGAAACGAAAAAGTAAAAGTGCCTCAATTGTTTGAAGAAGATATTACTTTGCTAGAAAACGAAATTGATAAAATGAACGAGGTTTTGCCTGAAATGCGTTCGTTTGTATTACCTGGTGGTCATCCAACCGTTTCTTATTGTCACATTGCACGTTGTGTTTGCCGAAGAGCTGAGAGACTTACTGTTCACTTATCTGAATTGGAAGATGTTTCAGCACTTGTAGTTAAATACTTGAACAGATTATCCGATTATTTATTTGTTTTATCCCGTAAACTTACTCAAGATAATAAGGCAAATGAAATACCTTGGAAAGCCCGTATGTAGGCTGATTTTTAACTTTTATTGAAGTTATTAACAATTGTGAATATTTTAGTGTTGCAAGTGTGAACAAAAAATCTATTTTTGCGTAAATCTTAAGCAGACCGAAATTAATAGGCTGGATAAGAAATAAAGTATTAATTTTTTAAATAAATTAAATTATGTATTGGACGTTAGAACTTGCATCTCACCTAGAAGACGCACCTTGGCCTGCTACTAAAGATGAGTTGATAGATTTCGCTATAAGAACAGGATCACCTTTAGAAGTTGTTGAAAATTTACAAGAATTAGAAGACGAAGGCGAAACTTTTGACAGTATTGAAGAGATTTGGCCAGATTATCCGAGTAAAGAAGATTTTTTCTTTAATGAGGATGAGTATTGAAAAATTAACATCATAAATATGAAAAGCTCTACCTTGGTAGGGCTTTTTTTATGGAGTTATTTATTTTTCGTCTTACACCATTATTTTTACCACATAGAAACATCGTATTTTACATATCCACTACAACCATTTTTAGCCAAACAGTAGATGTTTCTCCGATATATCGGAGAATGCTATGATTGGTTTATGTATTCTTTAGATTGTATAACCTATGTTACTATGTGGTTATTTTTTTATCTAATTAATCGAATATTAAAAATAGATAGAAAAAACCTGACAAAAAATACCAAGAAAGAAACCTGCAACCAATTGGAGAGGATCGTGTGCATTTAAGATTAATCGCGAAGAGGCTACTAAACCACTAATTAAAATAGCTAAGGCAATAAATGGAATTAAATTAACACTTAGCAAAAATGATATTGCAATTAATGCACCTGTTAATCCTCCCATACCAGTCATGTGGGCACTTATTTTCCATCTTAAATTAATAATAAAGGCAAGTATTACAGATACTAATGCTCCTATCATAAAATTAAAAATGATGGGTGGAATAGGTGCTTTTAACATCATGTAAATGGTAAAAAAGTAAAAAACGATGGTAAAACCATA
This sequence comes from Flavobacteriales bacterium, assembly GCA_020635795.1. Taxonomy (NCBI): domain Bacteria; kingdom Pseudomonadati; phylum Bacteroidota; class Flavobacteriia; order Flavobacteriales; species Flavobacteriales bacterium. Next base: position 1,523,629 of record JACJZD010000001.1, on the reverse strand, counting down.
AGGTAAAATTCGCTCTTTGGTTGTTTCCATTTCTACCGATTTAATATAACCACGATTAAGTAATAGTAAGGTCATTAACGATGGGATAATAAAAGTGCTTAATCCTACCAGAATAGTTACCGCTTTTTTTAGTTCGAAAGGTATGGCAAAGTTTACATACGAGTTGGTGTTGAAAATAATCATCATTCCTAAGGTTGGAATAATTAAAGGATGAAAAATGTACGAGAAAATTTTTGCTATTGTTTTATACTGTTCGTTCATGTTACAATTCTTTTCTCATTCTAGCAACGGGTATGTTTAATTGCTCACGATATTTTGCAACAGTTCTTCGGGCAATGTTATACCCTTTGTCGTTTAATAATTTCGATAATTTATCGTCGGTTAAAGGTCTTTTTTTGTTTTCATCTTCAATTGCATCTTGTAAAATTTTCTTCACTTCTCTACTCGAAACTTCTTCGCCACTATCGGTACTTAACGACTCAGAAAAGAATGTTTTTAGTAAAAAAGTACCGTAAGGAGTTTGAACATACTTGCTGTTTACTACTCTCGAAACAGTTGAAATATCCATGTTTATTTCTTCTGCAATGTCTTTCAAAATCATGGGGTTTATTTTGGTTTCGTCGCCTTCCAAGAAGTAATCCTTTTGATACTGAATAATCGCTTCCATAGTTAGCATTAAGGTGTCGTGTCGTTGCTTAATGGCATCAATAAACCACTTGGCAGAATCTAACTTTTGCTTAACAAACATCAAGGCATCCTTTTGAGATTTGCTTGGCTTTTCTTTTGAATCTTTATAACCTTGCATCATGTCAGAATACTCACGGCTAACCTTTAATTCAGGTGCATTACGGCTGTTCAATTGCACATCAATAACACCATCGTATACGTTTAAAATAAAATCGGGAATAATGTGTTGAACTACTTTTAACGATTCACTTAACGAATTGCCTGGTTTTGGGTTTAGCTTTAATATTTCATCAATCACTTCTTTTAAATCTTCTTCAGAAATATTCAAGCGCTCAATTATTTTATCATAGTGCTTTTTGGTAAACTCATCAAAGTACTTTTCTAAAATTTCTTTAGCGTTTAGCAGTACCAACGAATGTCCTTTTTTACGTTTTATCTGCAACAACAAACATTCTTGTAAAGTTTCGGCACCAACACCTGGTGGGTCGAATTGTTGTATAATTTTTAAAATGCTTTTTAAGTGAGGTAAATCGGTAATAATGTTTTGTGTAAAGGCTAAATCATCTACTATTGAGTTTAAATCTCTACGCAAATAACCTGAATCGTCTAAACTTCCAATTAAATGATGCGCAATCTCGTAATCTTCTTCATCAAAATCAAATAGGGTAAGTTGTGCTTCTAGCAATTCGTGAAAAGTTGCACCTCCACTTAATGGGATTTGTCTGTCTTCATCATCAGCACTGTGGTTGTTGGTGTTTAGTTTGTACGATGGGGTTTCGTCGTCGTTAATGTAATCGTCAAAATTAAATTCTTTTTCTGCTTCTGTAGGTTCTTCTTTGTCGTAATCATCATCTTGGTCGTAACCAAAATCTTCTTCCAATTCATCTTCGTTGCCTTCTTCTAAAGCAGGATTACTTTCCATCTCTTCCTTAATACGTTGTTCTAAGGCAATGGTAGGCAGTTGCAACAGTTTCATTAACTGAATTTGCTGTGGCGAAAGTTTCTGTTGTAGTTTAAAGCTTAACGATTGTTTTAACGACATGTGATTATCTTTTTTATACCCTATAAAATTAACAATACTTGTATTAAAGTCAAGGTTAAAATTTAAATTGTTTATTATTCGATAATAACATATTCAAAACAACTCAGTTCAAACTGAAAAAGCACACTTTACCGAAAATTTACTACCAGTTACCTAATAGTTATTTCATAAGTAAAATGTCTGACATACTTTTGGTCTATAAATTTTAAAACTTAAAATAATGGAACCAACAGAAAAAAAATACGAATACAAAAGCAAAAAGAGATCATTAGTAGGAATCATTTTTATAATTGTCGGAGCAGTATTAATTGCAAAAAAACTAAATGTTATACCTGCTAGTATTAGCCATATCATTATTTCATGGCAAATGTTACTTATTGTTATAGGAACAATAAATATTTACACCAAGCAAAATTTTCGTTCAGGATTAATTTTAATCACAATAGGAACTTTTTTTATTCTTCCTAAAATGTTTGACATTCCTTTTGAAGTTAAAAACATGTTTTGGCCAGCCATATTTATTGCCATCGGTTTAGTAATGATTACTGCAAGAAACAGGCATAATTTCCCTAAAAAAATGGGCTCTTCAGAAAATTTTATTGATTTGTTAACATTTATGGGCGGAGGAAAAAGAAAGATAACTTCCGAAAATTTTATTGGCGGTAAAGTAACCAGTATTTTTGGAGGAAGCGAATTGGATTTAACTTCAGCAAATATTATTGAAAAAGAGTGTGTTGTTGATGTGTTTACCATGTTTGGTGGGTTAGAAGTTATTGTACCAAACGATTGGGATGTTCGTGTTGATGTAACCTCAATTTTTGGAGGTTTTGATGATAAAAGAAACGTGGTTGGTAGCGACTCAAGTAAAGTATTGATAATAAAAGGAGTAAATATTTTTGGTGGTGGAGAAGTAAAAAGTTATTAATTTCTGCTACTTTTAAATACTTATGTTAAACCCAATAACCAGCAACAAAAAGTACTTATTAAATTATGCAGCAGTGTGGTTCATTATTATTGGAGCACACTTTGCTGTTTTACATTGGTATTATCATATTTCGATAAAAATTGCAATTGTAGATAGCTTGTTGTTCAACATTTTTTTTGCTTTTTTAGGAATCAGCTTATGGTATGTAGTTCGATACAATAAAACGAGTAAAAATTTTGTTGCACTTTTTGCCAGTCACCTTGTATCATCATTAATAATTATTGGCTTATGGTTAATTAGTGGCTACTTAATTTTAAAATATGCTGTTTCTGACGATTTTTATTTATTGTTTTTAGAAGGTTCATTTCCTTGGCGGATTATAAGTGGCATTTTTTACTATTTAGCATTTATTCTAGTATATTATGTGGTTGTATTTTACCAAGATAATCAAGAACGAATAAAACAAGAGTTTAAACTTAAAACCGTACTTAAAGAAGTAGAATTGAGTGCCTTAAAAAATCAAATTAACCCACATTTTTTGTTCAATAGTTTGAACTCGATAAGTTCCTTAACCATAACTAGCCCCGAAAAAGCTCAAGACATGATTATAAAACTTTCTGAGTATTTACGCTATGCATTAAGCAATGAAAATGAGCAAGTAACCACTATGGGTATGGAGTTAGATAACATCAAATTGTATTTAGAAATTGAAAAAATAAGGTTTGGAAAGCGTTTAGATTTTAAACTAAACATTAACAATAATTATTTAACAGCTAAAGTTCCAGCAATGATATTACAACCAATTTTTGAGAATGCTATAAAACATGGTGTTTATGAAAGTGTTGAACCTATTGCTATAGTTATGGATACAAAGATTGAAGATAATACCTTGTTTATTACAGTTGTAAACGATTATGATGCATCAGCAAAACAAACAAAAGGAGAAGGTATTGGACTTAAAAATATTCAAGAACGATTGTTTTTAATATATAGAAAGCGTGATTTATTAACTACAGAAAAAAGCCAACATTTATTTAAGCTTAACATAAAAATCCCTCAATAATGACAAAGCTAAAAGCAATTATAATTGAAGATGAGCCATTGGCAAGAGATTTAATTAAAAATTTTTTGAGTTCAGAAAAAGATATTGAACTAATTGGAGAATTTGATAATGGTTTTTCGGGTTTAAAAGCCATTAATGAGTTAAAACCAGATATCGTTTTTTTAGATGTGCAAATGCCTAAACTAACAGGTATAGAATTACTAGAATTGTTGGATGAATATCCAAAAATAATATTTACCACTGCTTATGACGAATTTGCTATCAAGGCATTTGAATTAAATGCGGTTGATTATTTATTAAAGCCATTTTCTAAAGAACGGTTTAAACAAGCTTTAAGTAAGGTTGGTACTAAAACATCAAATAATATCGAGCAATTAAAAAACCATGTATTAAAATCTACTGCAATAAATAAAATTGTGGTAAAATCATCTAATAATGTTGTGGTTATTCCAATTAATGATATTATTTATTTCGAATCAGAAGATGATTATGTGATGATTTATACTCGTACAGGTAAACATTTAAAGCATATTACAATGAAGGTTTTAGAAGAACAGTTAGATGCTTCAAAGTTTGTTCGAATACATCGTTCTTTTATTATTAATGTAGATGAATTAACAAAAATTGAAAAATTTGGAAAAGACAATTACCAAGTCATTTTAAATGGAAATATTAAGTTAAGTGTTAGTAGGTTGAGGTACCAAGAATTAAAACAGTTTTTAAATTTATAATGAGTTAAAAACACGTGAAACGAGTTAAAATAAACAAAAACAATGTGCTTTGTTAAATAACCTTCCCATTTAAACTTTTTATTTGCCACTGGTAAAAATGATGCTAGATAAAATTCATTTTTATTTATTTTAGCCAAACTAAAACTTAAACAAGTTGATTATGAAAAAATTATCTATTGCTGTAATGGCTTTAATAGTGGTAATGAGTACAACTTTTGCTCAAACACTTGAAAAATGTGGTACCATGCACAACCACAATAAAATGTTAGAAAACAATCCTTCTTTAGCTATAAGTAGATTTCAAGCGGAGCAACTTGCTAAAAACTGGTTAAACAACAATCCAACAGCTAAAAAAACAGTGGCAACTATACCAGTAGTGTTTCATGTGGTTTACAATCCTTCTATTCCTGCACAAAATGTTCCTGATTCTATTATTTATTCGCAATTGCGTGTAATGAACGAAGATTACCGACGAACAAACCCTGATACCGTTAACACCAGAGCAGAATTTGACTCATTGGCTGCCGATGTTGAAATCCAATTTTGTTTAGCCAATGTTGACCCTCTTGGTAATTTTACCACAGGTATAAATAGAGTTACAACAACTGCTAACGATTTTTCTTTTTCACCTTTTGATAATAAAGTAAAAAGTGATACTACTGGTGGTGTTAATCCTTGGCCTGCTTCCGATTATTTAAATATTTGGGTGTGTGATATGTATTTTAATGGCTCTCCTTTGGTTCTGGGTTATGCTCAATTTCCGGGCGACAATCCTTTAACTGATGGTTTGGTGTTAACTTACCAACATACTGGTTACCGACCTTGGGATGCTGCCGCCGACCCAGCCAATTTAGGAAGAACAGCCAGCCACGAAATAGGACACTATTTTGGATTACGACACATTTGGGGTGATGGCGATTGCGATTCTACCGATTATGTTTATGATACACCTAATGCAGCCGCAGCTTCGCAACAAATTTGTACCTTAACCAACAATACCTGTGATGATGCTTTAGAGCCTTTTTGGAACGGTTACGACCCGCCAGATATGTTAGAAAACTACATGGATTACTCTACCGATGCTTGTATGAACATGTTTACCAAGGGGCAAAAAGACAGAATGTGGTCGTTTTTAAATACGGCGAGGGTTTCGTTGTTATCATCAAACAAATGTGGGGGTACAGCCATAAGCGAAATTTTACCATCTGCATCGTTAATTGTTTACCCCAACCCTGCGAGTACCGGTGTTACTTTAGAGTGGCCGGGCGAATACAATTTTGAAAAATTAGAGGTGTTGGATGTGGTGGGTAAAGTAATGTTGACTAAAAACATTACCAACGTTTATGCAAAATATGTGTTAAACACCACCGATTTAACCAACGGTATTTATTTTGTACGATTAACAGATGATACAAAAACCACCACCAAAAAAATATTGATTTCGAAGTAACGCCAAACCGATGTTATGCACAGTTTTTATTTTTTATCTCTGTCTTTTATTGCCCCAACTTTGTCCGCAGGTAGTGCTTTATAAATGCCACTAACTTTTTTGGGTAATGCAATCATGTATTCAACAATAATATTTGTAAGTTCAAAAAGTTGTCCAACAGTTTGAGGGTTATCTGTGTCAATTTTTCCCGGATGAACAGCGTCATTTCCAGTTACCCGAACAATATCTAAAGACTGTTGAACGATTTCTGGAAGTCCCTTTTTCACTAAACTAGCAATGTCTGTATTAATGTTTTTCCCAGGTTCTCCGAGTTCGTTGCATAATACCTGTATTCCAAGTCGCAAAAGAGCTGCTGCACCTCTTGGGGATTTCATATGGATTGCCGATGCTTCAGTGTATAATTTTTTTACACTTTCTGGCATTTCGGGATTTGGGAAAGGAGCGTTTCCGTTGTCAGGATAATACATTGTTGTCATTACCCACAAAGTATTCTTTTGGCAATGTTGGCATGTCCCGACTCGTAATGGATTATAGTCGTTGTTATGTGGATGTTGATTGCCACTCCAATTTCTTACCCACCAGTCTTGCATTGAAATTGTCCCACAATGCGGACATGTGAAGGAACGTGATAATACTGTTGGTTCAATGTATTTCATTGTTTGTCATTTAAAATTGTACATAACTTATTTATATGTATGACTTAATCATACATATCTACCTATTTTAGTAGAGATAGATATGATAAAAGTAAATAATTCGTCATATCTATCTTGTATCAAATATAAACTAAATCTTTATTAAATACTTGGTATGGTTTAAAAACAAAAAAAGAGGCAGCCAATTGACTCCCCCTTTTTTGTTATTATAAATAAAAATATTACTTTTTACCTTGTAATTCTTTAATCAATTTTTCGTTGTTGGCAACGTATCCAAAATCACCATCTTTGTTTTCCTTAGCCATTTTCATTGATTTTTCGGCAGCAGCAATGGCTTCCTTGTTTTTACCCATTTTAGCTAAAATTTGTGCTTGTTGGTGTATATACCAAAATGCTTCAGGTCGTTTTTCAACCGCTTTGTTCATCCACGTAAGTGCTTGTGTCAGGTCTTTTCCGTTTTCTAAATAAAAACGTGCAGCAGCAGCATAAGAACCTGCACTTGGTCCGTCAATCAGTTGTGTCTTAATTTGTTTTTCTACCTGCTCGGTAGCATTGGTTTCAATTTGGAAAGCCACCATGGTATTTTCCCATTTCAAGTACATTTTAGCACCACCAAAAGTAAAATCGCTAAAATCGATGGTAAGGGTTTCTATTTTATCGTTCAATTTGCTTGCTTTTACATTAAAACGAGCAACATCTTCTTCTTCTTTGTAACCAGCAGTTCCCCACAAAGTCAAGTTTTTATTAAACACTATCGTCCATTCGTCTTTTCCAGGAATGGTAAACAACGAATATTCTCCTGCAGGTATTCCTGTTCCGTTTATTTTTACTGCATCGCTAAATTTGACTTTAGTTGTAGCGTTAGCACCTGTTCTCCACAATACATCGTATTTTTCTAAATCGCCAAAAATTACACGGTCTTTAACCCCTGGTCTAGAGTAAGTTACTTCCACATCGGTTAAACCCACTTTTTGTTTAATGGTAGCCGTTGGGCTAGGTTGTGGCGATTCAATTTGAGCAAATATGCTTGTTGTAGCTACTAAAGCAGCAGCAACTAAAATAGTTTTTACATTTTTCATAATTTCATTTTTAAGTTAGGTGTGCAAAAATAACGAATGATTAGTTAGTTTCTTCGGTCGTTTTTTTCTTTTTACCGCCAAATCGAGTAATCTTATACGATACACTTACCAAATAATACCTGCCCAAAGAGTTTACACGTTGGTCTTCAATGTAATTAAACTGGCTGGTACGGTTAATACCAATGTTTTGGTTAAAGATGTCGTACACCGAAAACTTAATTAACCCAGCATCGCCCTTTAAGAACTTACGAGATAAAAAGGCTTTCCAAATGGGTATTCGTGGGTTATTGGTGAACTGATTACCTGAATAAACGGTGTACTCGGCAGAGGTGTTAAAGGTGTATTTTTTCAAAAACTCAACAAACAAATCGGCGTAATACTGTGTAGAAATGTAATCTTGGTTTAAAGTAGTGTTTTCGGAATATGCCGTATTGTTAAACGATATTTTTGTTCCAATTTTAGCATCCACCACATCTTTGTTACGGTTTTCTAAACTTAAGTCAAACGAATGGCTAACACGGTCAACATTGTTTCGTATGGTGTTAATAAACACAATGCTTTTGTTGTACGATGAGTTTGCACCGAGGTTTATTTTGCTTTTTATGGGTCGGATAGGAGTTCCAAAATACAAATAACCAGTTATAAAGTAATCGTAATCAACATTTATTGGAGTAGTGGTAGTAACAAAATTGTTGCTGATGTTTTGCGAGTTGGTTATTTTGTTTTGGGTGTAATTACCACTAAGCATGGCAAAAACATTGGTAAAAGTAAATTGATTAAAACGCATCAAACGTGCAACTACATTGTGGTTGTATTCCGATTTTAAATCAGGATTACCTTGGTATAGATTCAAGGGATTGCTATTGTTAAGTGTTGGTTGTAGTTGGTCGATGCTTGGTTGTTGCACATTGGTGCTATAATCGAAAGTAATTCTACCCGTGCTTGCCATTTGGTAGTTAATTTTTAAATTGGGCAACACGTTCCAATTGGTTTTACCCACGCTGGCATTGGTTGTTTTTATTTCTCCACTCAAATCAGAATGTTGAAAACCAACACCAGTAGTTACGTTGGCTTTACCAAGTATCATTTTGGTGCCTATGCCATATTGGTCAAAAACAAAGGTATTGATGTAATTTAAACTTAAACGATTATTAAAGTTTCGGTTGTTGGTAAATGCATCTACATCAAAAAAGTCTTTTTTGTATTCGGTTTGGATGTTGCTACGTTGGTAACTCAATTCTAAATACTTGCTTTTGGCGTAAGGTTCGGTGTACGATATTTTTCCGTTGTAATTAAATTGGTTGTTAAACTCGTCTTGAGTTTGCAACATAGTAGTGTCTCTAACAAAAAATGTATTGTAAGTAGAAATGGTATAATCTTTTTGGTTGGCAAAATTGCCTAAAGCCAAATTGGTTACCAATGAACGTCCTTGTTTTTGGAATCTTTTACCATAAAGGATGTTTCCATTCCCCGAAACATCATCACCTGTCGATTTGTTGTTGGAGCTACTTCTGTTCAAGTAAAACGCATCGAAATTAATGTTGTCGTTGGTGGTGTAGTTGTTGTTTCTACCATCAGAGAAAGTAAAGTTTCCAGAAAGGGTTAAATCTTGTGTAGAATCTATTTTCTGTACATATTTTAAATTTAAACGGTGGTTTCGGTTAAATTGATTTTCGTTGTTGTTGATGAGCGATTTGTAGTTTAATGAATCGCTAGAGTTAATGTATTGTCGGTTGGTAACACTAACAATGTCTTTATCCAATTGATTGTAAAAATAGTTTCCCGACAAGGTTTTTTCTGGAGTAAAATCATAATTTAAATTTACACCACCAGCAAAGGTTTCGGTTAAACCATCGTTGGTACTTCCCGAGCTAATAGGCACACCATTACTGTTGTTGGCTAAGTTTCTAAAGCCTCCGCCACCCATGGCATTTTGTGCTCCTCCAACAAAGTTGATATAATCTCTGTAAGAAAAACCTTGTTTGTTGGTGTTGTTAATCATCCCCAAGGTCGATAATTGCATGTCTTCCTTAAACTTGTTGATGTTAAAACGGTTTTCGTACATGGCATTTACATCATCATCAACACCACCGCCAACTTCTACATTACCAAACAATCCTTTTTTACGGTCTTTTTTTAGTTTTAAGTTAATGGTTTTCGAGCGGTCGCCATCGTCAATACCAGTCATTTTCGACATGTCTGATTGGTCGTCGTAAACCTGAACTTTTTTTACCATATCGGCAGGCAGGTTTTCGGTAGCTAATTTGGTATCGTCGCCAAAAAACTGTTTACCATCAATCAATATTTTTTTTACATTTTCGCCTTGGGCTTTTACTGTTCCATCTTTACTTACTTCAACACCTGGTAGTTTTTTCAATAAATCGCCAACACTTGCATCGGGTTGAGTTTTAAAGGCATCGGCGTTGTACTCAATGGTATCTTTTTTTATGATAATGGGTATAAGTTCATCTTGAATTTCAACCGTTTTAATGAGCTCTGTTTTAGTGCTTAAACCTAAATCACCTAAATCAGTTTCAGGTGCTGTATTTTCATTAACGGTTATGGGTTGGTAAAAGGTTTCGTAACCAATAAAAGAGATTTGCAAAATAAACGCACCTGCCTTTACTTGCTTAATTTGAAACTCACCGTCTGCATTGGTAATGCTGTACTTGTAAAAAGTGGAGTCGGCTTTATTTAACAACATTATTGTTGCTCCGGGCATGGTGGTTTCAGCTGTTTTGTCTTTAACTCGCCCTTTAAAATTATAGGTTTGCGACTGAACGGTGTTTAATCCAATAAAAAGAATGGATAATAAAGAAATGATTTTTAACATGATGTTATGGCTTAATGACCTCTACCTCCCATGCCGCCCCATCCGCCGCTTTTTTTCATTTCTTCCATTTTTTCTTTTACAATTTTGTAAAATTCTTCACGTGTAACTTCTTTACCGCTACTTGGTTCAACAAACTCGTCGGCTTTTACTTCTTTTAAATCGAGTTCAATAGCAGTTAAGGTTCTTTTTTCTTTAGCAATATATAGTTCTAAAATTAAACCTGGTAAGTTGCTGTATTTTTCTGGCCCAGTTGAAGTAGGAATTTCCATGGTAAACCAAGCATCAACAACTCCTGTAGAGTCTTCAAAAGTGGCTTTCATACATGGGTAATTCATTATTTGCTTCATTTCGCCAGTCATTTTCCACTTTACTTCTTCAGGTTTTCCTTTAATTAGAAAGGTTTTACCCATAAAGTCTTTTTTCTCAATAAATTTCCCTGTTTCGGTATTGGTATAGGTTTCGTTATTTGGATTGGCGTAACGTCGCATCATCATTTTTACCATATTTTGCTCATTAGGATCTTCTTCCATGGGTAAAATACTGAAACTAGAAGTAGTTTCGTTAAACAATAACTTTTTATAAAACACTACAGAATCGGGAACCATGCTTGCCCATTCAGCCCAACCTTGCTCTTCAGCTTTTTGTAAATCGGGTTTGGTATTAATAACTTCTTGGTATTTAACTAGTCCAGAGTTGTTTTGCGACCAGCCAAGTGTGCTACTTAAAATAAGTAGTGTAAATGCGATGTTTTTCATTTGAACATTTTTGTTCAAAAATACGCTTCTTTATTATGTGTTTATTTCAATTTATACCAATGGTAGTTTTGTTGTGATGAGTGGTATAAATGACTTTCCTAAATAAAACGATTAAGTATTATTACGTAAATAGTTTGATTATTAATATTTTGTGCAACCTTAAATAGTTTGTTCACGTATAAAACTGTTACAGTAATAAATTTATTAGCGGAATCATGAAAAAATTATTTTTAATTGCAATGTGTTTGGCTAGTTTAAGCTTTATTCAAGCTCAAGTTAATTTCTCTGGTTACATGGTTGACGAAGAGAATAAAAACATGAAAGATGTTACCATAAATCTTTATGAAGAGAATAACTTAATCTCTACTGTTTCTTGGGCAAAAAAAATTCTCATACGATTTAAAATTGCAGAAATATTATACCTTAGAGCTGGTTAAAGAAGGTTATTTGCCAAAGCGTATAGCCATTTCAACCTTTGAGGGTGATAAAGGTGCTGAACCCTTTATGTTTGTAATGGAGTTGATAAAAAAACGTGAAGGAGTTGATGATTCTGATGCCGATTTCCCTTCAGCAATTATAGAATACAAGAAAAATAAAGGACAATTTAATTTTAATGTAGACTATTCAAAAAGCGTGAAAAAATCAGAGATTGAAGCCCAAAACATTAAAGAATAGTCTTAAAAACCAGATTTTTTCATATACATTTTCACTTTTGCATATTCAGGAGAGTCTTTTCTGTAGAACTCTACTTTCTCGTCATATAAAGCATCTTTGCTAACTCTGTCAAATAAAAACGATTTTAGAATTTCTGTATTAACAGAATCAACCACAAAGTTTTTGCTCATGTAATCTTCGTTAATGGTTTGTATGTAAAATTCATTTTTGCCAGTCCAACCGTATTTCGAGAAAAGGTATTTGCCTTCTTTTGTTTCAATGTTGAAAAGAATTTCACCATTTAAATTGGTTGCATAAACCCTGTATTTGTTAATGCCTTTTGAACGGTCGTTTTTATCCAATTCTTTATGTGTTACACTCATTACCGATTTGGCTATTTTTTCAAAAAATAGTTCGTCTTTCGAGCCATCCTCATGGAATGCTATCCAATAACCCTCTAAGTTTTTATCCGTTTTTAAGGCTTCCTCGTAAGTACATAACTCAACAGGACTTTGATAAGGACAACCATAAAATACTATTGATAATAAGACGATAAGAATAGGGAGATACTTTTTCATAAACTATATTCAATTACATTTAATTAGCAAAATCTAAAAATAGATAATATTTTTGAAAAAAAAATTTCTGATGGATAATTTCGACGATATAAGATGTTATAATGATAACGAATACCAAGATGTTGCAAAACGCCTTGTTAAAGAAGATGTGTTGTTGTATGGCTTGCAAAAATATCATCCAGAATTATCGTTAGAAGATTTAAAAACCATGCTATTATCGTACCAAACTATTAATGAGTTTCAGTATGACATGGTTAGAAGAACCTTAGAACGAGTTGTTGATAATACGGTAACAGAATTATCTTCTGATGGTTTTTTTGATTTAAATGCACAAGATACCTATACGTTTATATCAAACCATAGAGATATTGTGTTGGATTCAGGGCTGATTAATTATTTGTTGATAAAGCGTGTTGGTTTTATTGGTTGTGAAATAGCTATTGGAAGTAATCTGTTGAAAAACCCTATTGTTAGAGATATTGTAAGGTTAAACAAGAGTTTTATGGTAAAAAGAGATTTACCAAACCAAGAAATGATAGAGGCCTCTAAGCAACTTTCAAATTATATTCAACATGTTTTAAATGTAAAAAAAGAATCGGTGTGGATAGCACAACGAGAAGGTAGAGCTAAAGATGGGAATGATGTAACCAATCCAGGTTTACTTAAAATGTTTTGTTTTTCAGCACAAGGTGATTTACTTGCACATTTAACTCAAATGAATATTACACCAGTTGCATTATCTTATGAATTTGACCCTTGTGATGCAATAAAATTACCAGATTTGCTAGCAAAAGCAAATGGTGAGACCTATGTGAAAAAACCGAATGAAGATGCTTTACACATGGCTACCGGTATTGATGGATTTAAAGGGAATGTAAATATTTTCTTTTGTGCACCAATAAACAATAAAATACAACAATTTACTGATGTGAAGAACAGAAATGAATTGTTAAAAAGTGTAGCCTCAGTTATTGATGCTGAAATTCAAGGGAATTATCACTTATGGCCAAACAATTATATAGCTTGTGATTTGTTAAATAACAATAGTGAGTTCAGTTCAAATTATACCAATGAGCAAAAAGATACTTTTTTAGCCTATACCAAGAAGAAAATGGAAGCTGTTGGTTTGTATGAAAACCAACAAGCTAGAAAAATATTTTATGAGATGTATGCTAACCCTGTTATTAATAAACACAAATTAGCCTAATCCAGGAAGTATGCTCATTGCAGCATGACTCATTTCAGATTGCTCAACTCTTGCTGCTTGTTCTAATGCTCTGTTTGCTGCTTGAACGATAGCTGACTCAACTTCTTGTTTTGATGCGTTTTTAATAAAATCTTCGCTTAAGGTAATCTCTTTAATTAAACGATTTCCTGAAGCAACTGCCTTACATGTGGAATTATCAGACTCACCAATAACGCTAATGTTTTCAAGTTTAGCTTTAATTTCTTCCATTTGTTGTTGCATGGCACCCATTTTGCCAAGCATTTGCTTATTTAAAAAATTTCCTAACATTATTTGTATTTTTTATTTAAGTAAACCATTGTTATAATCCAAAAAACTAAACTAAACCCAGACACAGATTTCATTGCAATTGATTCTTTTCCAAAAATGAAGTAGGTGATAGCCATCAACACAACTAGTATTGATACTACAATAAGTTTTATTTTGTCTCTTTTTAGCATGTGCTCTTTTTATTCAGGCAAAAATACCCATTTGATACTGAAAAATTGTGAATAAAATTTTGTAATTCGTCTATAAAAAACACTGTATCATCGAATAAATGGCTAAATTTGTAGCTAGTTGATAATGAATAAATTAAATAGTTATGTTGAAGAAAAGTATATTGTCTATTGTCCTTTTAGTTGCTGTATCTAGTGTTTCAGCACAAGCCTATTTTGCTTATCTTAGAAATGGTGAAAAAGCATTTGAAGCAAAAGATTATAAAACAGCTATTGAAGAGTTTACCAAAGTTTTAACAGATAAAGATAATCATGATAAGGCTTTAAACTATAGAGGTTTGTGTTTTGAGTTGACAAATAGTTTGGATAAAGCCATTGTTGATTTTAAGAAAGCTACAGAGTTAAAGTCAAAAGAAGCTGAATATTTTAATAATTTAGGTAGAGCTTATTACAAATCAAAAAAGTACAATGAAGCGGTGGAAGCTTTTTCATCAGCCATTTCAAACGACAAAAAGTTAATGGAGGCTTTTGAATTAAAAGCATTGTCATTAATGGAATTGAAAAGATTTCAAGAAGCAGCCGATGTTACTGATGACGCTATTGGGAGTTCAAAAACTGCACGTATTTACTACTTAAAGGGGATTGCATTGGATAGTGTAAAAAATTATCAAGATGCAAGTTACAGTTTTAATAGAGCAATATTTTACGATAGTAAGTCAATTGATGCTCACATGGGAGCCGCGTATACATTTTCAAAGTTAAATGAGTTTGATAAAGCCAATGCTTCTATTGATAAAGCAATAGCTTTAGATGGAAATAATGTGGATGTGTACTTGATGAGATCAAGAATAAATTTAGAAAATAAAAACACATCAAAAGCTATTGATGATTTGTCTAAAATAATTACGTTAAAACCTGAAAATTCAGTTTATTATGTAATGAGAGCAGATGTTTATCAAAGTATTAATCAACATCAAAATGCTATAGCAGATTACACTAAAGCATTGCAATTAAATAAAGAAGATTTTAATATTTATTATCAACGAGCTAAGGCTTATGAGGTAATGTTGGATTATAAATCGGCAGTTAAAGATTACGAAGCAATTAAAAAGTTAACTCCTTACGATGGAAATGCCTTAAAACTTTACGACGAAGCTAAAAAAAGATTGTATGAGTTAAATAAAGAATCAAATAATCCGAAAATATCGATGATTGATCCTGTATCGTTAAAAGAAGGAGAATTGTCGGTAGCTAAAGGTGTTTCAAGATATACATTAAAAGGACAAATTAAAGATGAAAGTAATATTGAATTTGTTAAAATAAATGGCAAAGATGCAATTTTTAACAAGGATACTTTAAATCCGTTTTTTGAATTAGAGATGGATTTGCCGTCTTCAAAATCGATAAACATTACAGCTTTTGATGTTTATCAAAACAGTGAAACATGGAATTATAAATTAATTGAAACAGAAGTTGATGCACCTGTGGTAAAGTTATTGGCTCCTTATGCTTCTGATAATGGAATGATTTATTTAGATTCTGATGCTCCAACATTATATGTAGAGGGTATATTATCGGACGAAAGTTTGATAAAAAAGATAATGATTGAAGGAGCAAGTGCTAGTTTTATTTTAGAGGACTTAAACCCTAAATTTTCGGCAAATATAAACATCACCAATAAGGATAAATTTACTATAACTGCAGAGGATATTTATGGCAATGCTGTTGAAAAAGTATTTACAATAAATAGAGAAAATGTTGCTTTATTAAGTGATAATCCGATGGGAAAAACGTGGGTAGTGTTTATTGAGAATTCTAATTACAGCAACTTTGCAAGTTTAGATGGACCTACAAAAGATGTGACGATGATGAAATCTGCTTTTGCAAAATATAAAATCAATAACATCATACATAAATCTAACATGAGTAAAGCTCAATTAGAAAAATTCTTTTCGATTGAATTGAGAGACTTGGTAAGAAGTAATCAGGTAAACTCTATTTTAGTTTGGTATGCTGGTCATGGTAAATTTATTAACGAATCGGGGTATTGGATTCCAGTTGATGCAAAACGTGACGAAGAGTTTACATACTTTAACATTAATAACTTAAAAGCAGCTATGCAATCGTACTCAAAATACATTACACATACTTTAGTAATTACCGATGCTTGTGAATCAGGACCATCATTTTATCAAGCTATGAGAGCAACCCCTAAAGAAAGAAATTGTAACGATTGGCAAGCAACTAAATTTAAATCATCACAAGTATTTTCTTCGGCTGGGTATGAGTTAGCCGTTGATAATTCTCAATTCACTAAAACCTTTGCAAATACACTTTCTGCAAATCCTGATGCCTGCATTCCTATTGAAACCATAGTAAATAAGGTAAGTAGTGCAGTATCAAAAAGTGGCAGCTCTCAAAAACCTAAATTTGGTAAAATTGCTGGGCTAGAGGACGAAGATGGAACATTCTTTTTTATGAAAAAATAATCACACAATAATGATTTTTAAATTCAACAAACTAACCGACAAGTATCTATTCTTGTCGGTTCTTTTTTTATTAAATATTCAACTTTTTGCTCAAAAATATCATTTTGATGTTTACAGTGTTAAAGAAGGATTGGCTCAATCGGGAGTATATGCAGTAAAGCAAGATAAACAAGGTGCATTATGGATAGGTACAGCTAGTGGTTTATCTAAATTTAATGGTAAGGATTTTGAAAATTTCACAACCGAACATGGTTTAGCCGAAGGGGCTGTTAAATCAATTTATATTGATAAAAATGATGCGATTTGGGTTGGACATACCGATGGAGGGGTAACAAGAATAATTGGTAAAGAAAAAAAAATTATACTGAACATAGGCGCTGATATTACCTCTTTTTCTGAAGATGACGAAGGTAATTTATGGGTAACTTCTTTTAAAAGCGGAGCAATAAAAATTACCAACCCTTACTCAACAAATACCGATTCAATTGTTTTTAAGCAATTTAAAGGACAAGAGGGCTTGAGTGACATTGTGTTTAATGTAACAAAATTAAAAAACGGAACAGTTTGTTTTATTACCGACGTTGGAGTGAAGTATTATAATTCACAAAAAAATGAGTTTTCAAATTTTGTAATAAAAGATATGCCATCATACTTTCAAATCATTTGTATGTTCGAACGTAAAAATGGTGATTTATGGTTTGGAACATACAATGGTGGAGCTTATGAGTACATTAAATCAGACAGTAAATTTAAAATTTACGATGTTAGAGATGGATTAGCCAGCAATTGGATAACAAGTATCTATGAAGATAACAAAGATAACTTGTGGATAGGAACTTGGGGTGGCGGAATAACAAGAGTTAATCAAAGTAAACAAATACAAAGTATAACTTTAGCGAATGGGTTAATTGATGATAAGATACGTTGCATTGAAGGCGATAGAGAAGGTAATGTGTTGTTCGGTACAAAAGAAAACGGATTGTTGTTGTATAAAGGTGAACAGTTTGTAGCTTTTACTAAAGACGAAGGCTTAATAGACAATCAGGTATGGTCGATATTAGATGATAATGAATTTACGTGGATAGCTACTAACAAAGGAATTTCTAAAATAAAAAACAATAAAGTTGTAAAAAATTATAACTACAACAGTGGTTTACCATTTGAAGAAGTTCGGTTTATAAAAAAAGATAAACTTGGTAATATTTGGATAGGAACGTGGGGTGGAGGAGTAATGCAGTTAAACCCTCGTTCGGATAGATTTGAAGTGAATTTCCGAATCAATTCCTTTATGTATCAGCCTTTAATTACAGCATTGGAGGTAGATAATACCAATAACTTATGGGTTGGGACTACTGATGGATTGGTGTATTACGAAATAAAAAATCAATTAGCCGATAGGCTAACTCAAAATCATGGATTGGCAGGAAATGATATTACGGTGGTTTATTCCGATTCAAAAAATAACGTTTGGGTAGGTTCTCGAGGAAAAGGTATTTCAAAAATTAAAGGAGCTGACATAAAAAAAGTAGATTTAAAAATAAAATTTACTCCTACTTGCATTATTGAAGATAAGGCTGGAAAAATTTTAATTGGAACAGAAGGTAAAGGTGTTTTAGTGTTTGATGGTGAAAAAATTATCAAAGAAATTACAGTAAAAGAGGGTTTATTGTCCGATTATATCTCATTAATAAATATTGATGATGATGGCAATTATTGGATAGGAACCAACAAGGGTTTAAATAAGTTTGACTTGAAAGAGCAGAAATTTTACTCTTATGGTCAAAAAATGGGTTTCATTGGTATTGAATCGAAGAACAATGCAACCTTTAAAAATAAAGAGGGGAACCTATGGTTTGGAACCATAAAAGGTGCAGTAAAACTGAATACCAACGAAATAAATCAAAACAACTTAGAACCTTTAACTTTTATCACTCGATTACGTGTAAACTTAGAGGATAGACCATTGTCTGAAAATTTATTATTGAATTACCGTGAGAAATCGGTAACATTCGATTACAGTAGTATTTGTTTTACAAATCCCGACCAAATTTATTATCAAGTAATGTTAGAAGGAGCTGATGAAGATTGGCGACCACTTACTCAACAAACATTTGCTACATATTCGCCGTTGCCACCTGGTAAATACACTTTTAAAGTTAAAGCATCAAACAACAATGGAATTTGGAATTCGGAGCCAGTAACCTATAACTTTGAAATTACGCCTCCCATCTGGCAAAAGCCGTGGTTTATTGCCTTATGCGGTTTTATTGTGTTATTAATCGTTGTCGTGTTTATTAAATTCAGAGAAAGACAATTGATTAAAGAAAAATTGATTTTGGAAGAAAAAGTCATTCAACGTACCGAAGAGGTTGTTCAAAAGAGTGCTGAAATTGAACAAAAAAATAAAGACATTATTGACAGTATCACCTATGCGAAACGAATACAAGATTCCATTTTACCTTCTGATGAAGCTTTTGTGAGAGAATTGACGGATACTTTTGTGTTGTTTCAACCGAAAGATATTGTTAGTGGAGATTTTTACTGGTTGTACCGAAAAGATGACAAGATATTGTTTGCATCGGTTGATTGTACTGGACATGGCGTTCCTGGTGCGTTTATGAGTATTGTGGGCTATAATTTGTTAGATAAAATTGTTGGGGAATATGGTATTACAAAACCATCAGAAATTTTAAATCAGTTAAACAAAGGGGTAGAAGAAACATTACGAAAAGATGCCGACAAATCAGCAATAAAAGACGGGATGGATATTACCCTGTGTGCTTTTGATAAAAAAACAAAAACCTTAGAATATGCAGGAGCTTACAATCCGTTGTACATTGTATCAACTAATAATGTACAAGATAATGGAGCTAATTTAATCCCTGACATGTCTTTAGAGAATAAACTACATCTTTATGAAATTAAAGGTGACAGATTTCCTATTGGTAGTTATGCTGATAGCAAAAGTTCCTACACCAATCATACCATTAAGTTATCTCAAGGCGATACGGTATATTTATTCTCTGATGGGTATGCCGACCAATTTGGCGGACCAAATGGAAAGAAATTTAGGTACAAGCAATTTAAGCAGTTGTTTTTAGAAATAAACGCTAAAAGTATGGACGAACAAAAACATCTTTTAGAACTAACCATGGCAGAATGGAAAGGTTCTATGGAACAAATAGATGATGTTATAGTAATAGGAAGTAGATTAAGCTAAATTTTTGTTTTTTCTTACTTGTTTGGGTTGCTTAGTCTATCTAAACTAATAACTTTGAAGCCAGAACAATAAACCAGAGAAGAATGTCAGTAATACGAGTAACCAAACAATTTCATTTTGAAATGGCTCACGCCTTATTAAAATACGACGGACCTTGTAAAAATATTCATGGTCATTCGTACCAATTAAATGTAACGGTTAAGGGTGCTGTTAAAAACAATACTTCCGATTCTGACGAAGGTATGGTGGTTGATTTTGGAGTGATTAAAAAAGTGGTGAAAGATTTGGTGGTAGATGTGTTTGACCATGCCTTGGTGTTAAATGAAAAAGCGAATATAGATGTTACTCAGTTTGAATTTATGGATAAATTAATTCGAGTACCTTTTCAACCCACTTGTGAAAATATGTTGGTTTATTTCGCATCGCTAATTAAAGACAAATTACCAACCGATATAAAGCTGCATAGTTTGTTTTTAAGAGAAACCAACTCATCGTTTGCAGAGTGGTTTGCCGAAGATAATTGACCGTTCACTTCCAAAAAGCGACCGTTCAAAAGATAAATTGAACATTTTTTTTAAATTCACTTATAATAAGCTAAATTAGTTGAACAAATTAATTATTGGCTTATGAAAAATGTTACTTTATTTTTAGTTGGAATCATCATTTCGCTAAATGCTTTCTCTCAAATAGTGTTTGATGTTTTATCAAACAGTTGTGATACCAATGTAGTTGGAGCTTTTCCATTTGAATATGGTGGAGAATTAGATGGTGGCGTTTCCGATTGGGGTACTCCTGATATTACAAATCCTATTAATGCCATTCAAGGTTGTTTGGTTTTGGTGAATGATGGGGTTGCAGGTACTACAACATTTGGTACTCCAACAATAACGGTTAATAATTCCGTTTTGGGATGTGATTCTACAAATTGGACTCAAGATTTAACAGGTAAAATTGCCGTAATCTTTCGTGGAATTTGTAATTTTTCATTAAAAGCATATAATGCTCAAAAACGTGGGGCAATTGGAGTTGTGATTATTAATCATACAGGTTCACCAATACCAATGAGTGGAGGTGCATTTGGCACTTTGGTTACCATTCCTGTAATACAAATTGGTAGAGCAGATGGTGATGAACTATTAGCTTGTTTAGATACTACTTGCAATGGCATTGTGGGTTTTATTGGTAATAAAGTAGGTTTCTATGCTAATGATATGGGTTCAAGATTAGGATATTTTCTAATGCCTGAAAATTTAGCAACGCCACAACATTTAGCACCAAATGGAACTATTTTTCCAGTCGATTTAGGATTGTATGCCTACAACACTGGTACAAATGCTCAAATAGGTGCAACAGCAACCGTAACTGTAGTTCGTCAATCAAATGGCTCAACTGTATATTCTCAAACTTCTGCGCCTTTAGATTTTAATGCTTTAGATAGCACTTTTGTAGATACACAGTACATTGATCTAGGAACGTATGCACCGAGCGTTTGGAATATAGATACTTATACTGTTACTTATACTTTAAATGCAACATCAGACGAGTATTTACTTGATAATTCGTTTAGTTATGAGTTTAAGATTACCGATCCAATATTTGGTTATTATGCCAAATCGAGAACTAATAATGTAGGAAAACCTATTTATACTACTTCATATTCTTTAAATCAAATGGATAATTATGATAGTTGGGAAACTTGTATAACTTACAAAACATCATCATCTTATGTCTACAATTCAATGCAATGGTTTAAAGGGTTAACATTTGTTGCAACACCAACTGGGTATGATATTATTAATGAATTGATTGAAATAAGAGCTTATGAATGGAATGATGTGTTTACAGATATTTATTCGCCACCAACATTTGATAATCTAGTACTTTTAGATAGTACACCACATACTTTTTTAGATAACAATCCAATTGTGGATGTTAATTTTAACAATTCAATTAGCATTATGCCTGATAAACGATACTTGTTTTGTGTGAGAAATTATATTAACGATTCGGTTAGGATTGGTTTTGATGAAGGAATAAATTACAATGCAACAGTGAATAATTATTTGCAACCTATGTTTCCAGTTATGATAGAAAATAGTGGTAATCCGAATAGTTGGTTTTTGCATGGGTTTGGAATAGAAACAGTACCTTCAATCGTAATAAATTTCGATCATGAAGTAGGCGTGAATGAGAGTCAAAGTTTAAAAGATTATTTTCCTTACCCAAACCCAGTAACCAATTTACTAACTGTACCATTACGTAAAAAGGTAGAAGGAAAAGTGTTGGTTGAAGTGTTTGATTTAACAGGTAAATTGGTGTTAACAGAAAACAATACAATAGGAGACGAGGCTTTAAAGCTAAATGTAGCGAGTATTAGCAATGGAGCTTATTTGTTTAAGTTAACCTTTGCAAATGGCACAAGCGACCAATATAAAATTTCGGTAAATCGTTGAAATAATTATTAAATTTAGGGTTATGAAAAAAATTATTTTTCAAATTCTGTTTATAATTTTAGTGTTTAATAGTTACTCTCAAGTAATTGTTAGTCTAACTGCTGTACCATGTAATTCAGGTTTAGAGGGTTTATATCCATTTACTTATGCAGGAGAACTGGATGGTTCATCTACAGATTGGGGTTGCCCAAACATGTATGATGTAAATAATACCGTTTCTGGACCATTAGAGATGATAAATGATAGTGCTTCTGGAACAGCAATTGGAATAGGAACTCCACCATTAAACAATGTGCCAAAATCTGCTTTAGGTTGTGATACACTAGGGAATTTGGCTCAAGATTTAACGGGTAAAATTGCAGTGATTTATCGTGGTATTTGTAATTTTTCATTAAAAGCGCTCAATGCTCAAAAACGTGGTGCTATTGGAGTAATCATCATTAATCATACTGGTGATCCAATAACAATGGCAGGAGGTTCTTATGGAACAAGAGTTACTATTCCAGTAGTAATGATTAGTCGGGTGGTTGGTGATGACTTGTTTTTTGCTTTACAAAATTGCCCTACTGATTCCGTTAAGGGTTCTATTGGCTATTTAACAAATAATATGGCGACAAGTAAAGCTGATTGTTTAATGCCTGAAAATAATACTACTCCAAAAAATCTTGCTCCAAATGGAACTATTTTTCCATTAGATTTAGGTTTTTTTGCCTATAACTTAGGTTCAAATCCACAGAACGGAGTTACTGCATCTGTTACAGTATCGTTAAATAGCTCAGTAATTTATAGCCAAACAAGTTTACCTTTAAACTTTAATGCTCCAATTGGTAGTAATGTGGATACTCAGTTTATAGATTTAGGCACTTATGCACCTCCTTATTGGGGTAGTGGGATTTATTCAGTTGCTTATTCTTTGAATAATGTTGACGACGACATATCTGACAACTCAATTAATTATGATTTTAGAATTACAGATTCAATTAATAGGTTTTATGCTAAATCAAGAACTGATAATTCTTCAAATCCTTTATATACAAATTCCTATTCTTTTGATACAAATAGTACTGAATGGGAAGTATGTTTAAATCTAAAAATGAGAAATTATGCTTTGAGTTTTGAGTCTGTTAAAATTGTCGTTTCGTCTATAAATTCTAATTCAACAGAAGTTATAGACTTAAAAGTTTATAAATGGAACGATACAATTTTGAATTTAAATTCTCCTCCAACATTTAATTCATTGGTATTAACAGATAGTACTCAATATGTTTTAACCAATTTATATCAAACGGAAAGAGTAGAATTATTAGGTTTTTCTTGGTCTACAAATATGAATCAGAGGTATTTGTTTTGTGTAAGTAGTAATAGTTCTAATTTAAAATTAGGATTCGACGAAGAAATAAATTATAAAGTTACAGCAAGCCACTTTCAAGAACCTATTTCTCCTATAAGAATGAAAACGACAAATGGGGTAGATAATTGGGACTTTAAAGGATTGGGTTATGGAGTTATTCCCTCTATTTCACTTGACTTAACTCATATTGATTTTGAACCATGTCCACCATGTGTTAGCGTTGAAGAAGAAAAAAATATAATATCATATTTACCTTTCCCAAACCCAGTAACCAATTTACTAACTGTACCAATACGTAAAAAGGTAGAAGGGAAGCTATTGGTTGAAGTGTTTGATTTAACAGGAAAATTGGTGCTATCAGAAAACAAAACTATTGGAAACGAGGCTTTAAAGCTAAATGTAGTGAGTATTAGCAATGGAGCTTATTTGTTTAAGTTAACCTATGCAAATGGCACAACCGACCAATATAAAATTTCGGTAAATCGTTAAAGAAATTATTCAGACTTTTTATTGATTGTGATATTTGTCATTTCTTTTCGCCGAAAAATGTTTAAATTCGTTGTAAATTTTATGTTATGAAACATAAGGAACGAGAAAAACAAGAGCTCAAAAGAAATCCAGAATGAATACGATTGAATTTATACATTCAATCATCAATTATTCATTTTAAAATTATCAATTATTTATGCCAAGATATCACAAATTAGGAAACGTTCCTCAAAAACGCCATGTGGTTTTTAAAAGCCCCGAAGGAAAGTTTTATTACGAAGAGCTGTTTGGAACAATAGGTTTCGACGGTATGTCGGCTTTGTTGTACCATACACAACGACCAACTCAAGTAAAAAAGGTGTTAAAATCGTACGATGTTGCTCCAAAAGCAGCCATCGAAAAAAACATGAAATCCATTTCTTTACAAGGATTTAAAGTAGAACCAAAAAACGATTATTTAGAAAGTAGAGTACCTGTGTTGTTTAATACCGATTGTATTATAGTGTTGGCTGCACCTAAAAAATCGTTAACCGAATATTTTTACAAAAACACCGATTCTGACGAGGTTATTTTTGTTCACAAAGGAACAGGAAAATTGAGAACCCACATGGGTAATATCGATTTCGAGTACGGCGATTATTTGGTTGTACCAAGGGGTATGATTTATCAAATTACCTTCGATACCGAAGACAATCGTTTGTTTATTGTAGAATCTAAATCACCAGTTTATACGCCAAAACAATATAGAAATTGGTTTGGTCAGCATTTAGAGCATTCACCTTTTTGCGAAAGAGATATTCATCCTCCGCATGAGTTAGAAACCTATGATGAACAAGGTGAGTTTGTGATGAAAGTAAAAAAACAAGACACCATGCACGAATATGTGTATGCTGCACATCCGTTTAGTGTTGTAGGTTGGGATGGTTATAACTTTCCTTACAAATTTTCAATTCACGATTTTGAACCTATTACAGGAAGAGTGCATTTGCCTCCACCAATACACCAAACTTTCGAAACATCAACATTTGTAATTTGTTCGTTTGTACCTCGTTTGTACGATTATCATCCACAAGCAATACCTGCACCTTATAATCATAGTAATATCGATTCGGATGAGGTGTTGTATTATGTTGATGGTGATTTTATGAGTAGAAATAACATCGAAAAAGGACAAATCACCTTGCATCCAGCAGGTATTCCTCACGGTCCGCACCCTGGTGCAATGGAGCGTAGTATTGGACAAAAAGAAACGCAAGAGTTAGCTGTAATGGTAGATACCTTTAAACCGTTAATGGTAACTCAACAAGCATTAGATATACAAGATGGAGATTATTATCAATCTTGGTTAGAACATTAAAAGAATTAACGAATTAAATTATTAAAGAGTTATGAAAGAAATAAAAAGTGTAGAGTACGGATTAGAAAAAATATTTGAAGGTGCTCAAGATTTTCTTCCTTTATTAGGAACAGATTACGTTGAATTTTACGTTGGAAATGCTAAACAAGCTGCGCATTTTTATAAAACAGCATTTGGGTTTCAATCGTTTGCTTATAAAGGATTAGAAACAGGATGTAGAGATTATGCATCGTATGTGGTTAAGCAAGATAAAATTAAATTGGTATTAACCACTCCATTAAACTCAAAATCGCCTATTAATCAGCATTTAGCTAAACATGGCGATGGCGTTAAAGTAATTGCGTTGTGGGTTGAAGATGCAAAAAAATCGTGGGAAGAAACCACTAAACGAGGAGCAAAATCGTTTATGGAACCGACCGTTGAAAAAGATGAAATGGGTGAAGTTGTTCGCTCAGGTATTCATACCTATGGTGATACTGTACACATTTTTGTAGAACGTAAAAATTACAATGGTGTATTTTTACCAGGTTATTCTAAGTGGGAATCGGATTACAATCCAGAGCCAACAGGTTTGAAATTTATTGACCACATGGTTGGAAATGTAGGTTGGAATGAAATGAACCAATGGGTGAAATTTTATGAAGATGTTATGGGATTTGTAAATTTCCTTTCGTTTGATGACAAACAGATTCATACTGAATACTCTGCATTGATGAGTAAGGTTATGAGTAATGGAAATGGTAGAATTAAATTTCCAATAAACGAACCGGCTGAAGGAAAGAAAAAATCTCAAATTGAAGAATATTTAGATTTTTACGAAGGACCAGGTGCTCAACATATTGCTGTAGCAACAGATGATATTATTACTACTGTATCAAAACTAAGAGCTAGAGGAGTGGAGTTTTTGTCAACACCACCTGAAGAATATTACAAAGCAGTACCATTGAGATTAGAGGCTCATAACCACGCTTTACGAGAAGATATTGAAGTGTTGAAAGGTTTGGGGATAATGATTGATGCTGATGAAGAAGGCTATTTATTACAAATATTTACCAAGCCTGTTGAAGACAGACCAACCTTGTTTTTTGAAATAATTCAACGAATGGGTGCGAGAGGTTTTGGTGCAGGAAACTTTAAAGCGTTGTTCGAATCTATTGAAAGAGAACAGGAAAAACGAGGAACTTTATAATAAATTTAAAAATCGGAGTATTGTACTCCGATTTTTTTTTATCTTTATACCAAACTAAAATTAATGTTATGAATAAAAAGAAATTAATAGCCATTGCAATTATTGTGTTTTTAATATTAGTGCCATTTCAGTCGGCTTATATTAATCTTTCTGTTGAAAATGAATTGATCCAAGTGTTAAGTATGACTTTAGTTGTGTTAGCAGCTATTTATGCTATATTCTTATTTAATAAAGGAGCTGAAGAGTCTGGCGAACATCACTAAGATTTTAAAGATAAATAAAAAAAGGTGCTTAAATTTTTAAGCACCTTTTTTTATAATCATACGTTAATGGTTATCTCGGTCTTCTCGATCTAAAGTTACGAGCATTAGCTCCACCTGAATTTGATGTCGAGAAGTTTTTCTTCGGACCTCTATCTCTATCACTTCCTCTATCGCTTCTTGGTCTTTCCCCTCTGTTTCTATCTCTGTCACCACCACCACTTCTTGGTTTTCCTTTGTATTCGCTTCTTGGCTCTCTTGGTTTGTCTTGAGAAAACTCAACCCTTACTTCTCTGTTTTCAATGTTTTTACCGTTTAAAGCTGAAATTAGTTTTTCACCAACACCATCTTCAACACCTAAAAATGCAAAGCTATCGAACAAATCAATTTTACCAACACTATTTCCGTCAATACCTGATTGGTTGCAGATAAATCCTAAAATTTGACCTTTGTTTTCAAAACCATCTAATTTACCAACATTGATAAATATTCTTTTTGAGTTTTGAGTGCCACCACTCATTCTATCTGCTCTACCACCTCTTCTGTCGTCTCTATCATCACCTCTTCTAGAGCCTTTTGGTTCTAGGTTAATGTCGCCAGCTTTTTCGTAAGCTTTTAAGAAACGGTTAAATTCTACAGAAATAAAACGTTCAATAAGTTCTTCTTTTGTAAAAGAACCAAGTTCTTCATTGATTTTTGCAATGTAAGGAGCAATTCCTTTTTCATTAATTTGTACATCGTGTACATTTTGAATCAGTTGAATAATTTGTTGACCACAAATATCGTTTCCAGTAGGAGCTTTTACTAAGTCCATCTTTTTTCCAATTTGTTTTTCAACCAATCTTACTCTACCTTGTTTGCTTGGGCTAACCAAAGCAATTGATATTCCAGATTTTCCAGCTCTTGCTGTTCTACCTGCACGGTGAGTATAACTTTCAATTTCATCTGGTAAATCCACATGGAAAACGTGAGTTACATCATCAACATCAATACCACGTGCAGCAACATCGGTTGCAATTAACACCTGTAAAGCTCTGTTTCTGAATTTATTCATTACGCTATCACGTTGTGCTTGAGACAAATCTCCGTGCAACGCGTCAGCATTATAACCATCAGTCATTAATTTATCAGCAAATTCTTTGGCATCTCTTCTGGTTCTACAGAAAACAATACCAAACATGCCTGGTGAAAAATCAATAAATCTTCTTAAAGCATGATATTGGTCTCTTCCGTTAACCAAACAATATTGGTGTTCAATGTTTGCAGCAGAACTATTTTTTGTTCCAACAGTAACTGTATGAGGGTTTTCCATGTAAGTTTGAGCAATACGCTCAACTTCTCTAGGCATTGTTGCAGAAAACAACCAAGTGTGTTTAAATGGAGGAGTACCTTCTAAAATTTCGTTAATATCTTCTTTAAAGCCCATGTTTAACATTTCATCAGCTTCATCTAAAATAACAGTTGAAACAGTATCAAATTTCAATACTTTTCTTCCCATTAAGTCAATTGTTCTACCAGGAGTACCAACAATAATGTTAGCCCCTTTTTTGATGTCTCTGATTTGTTCGCTAATATTAGCTCCACCATAAACAGCAACAATGTTTACGCCTTCTTTATATTTGGCGTAAGATTTTAACTCTTTCGAAATTTGTAAACATAACTCTCTTGTAGGGCAGAGTATTAACCCTTGAATTGCTCTAAATTCAACATCAACTTTTTGCAATAATGGCAAGCCAAATGCTGCAGTTTTACCTGTTCCGGTTTGAGCCAAACCGATGTAATCTCTATTACCTTCTAAAAGTACGGGTATAGATTTTTCTTGTATAGGAGATGGCGTTTCAAATCCTAAAGCTTCTACTGCCTTGATGAGTGAATCATCAAGACCTAATTCTTTAAATGTCATTTTTAATATTTTATACCGAATCGGTATCTTGATTATTGTGGCGAGGACGAATTTGCCAGGAATACTCTGTTACCAATCTGGTGTTCACATTATACTATTAGTTAGTATAATTTTTGGCAAAGTTGAACATTTAATTTGGATAAATAGCTATTTTACTGATTTATTCAGCTGAAGCGTTGAATTTGTTGATGAGTAAGTCGCTACTTTTTACTATTTTTTTAGTCCATTTTAGCAATTGTTGTAATTTTTCTTCGTCGGTTAGTTGCCATTTTATTGTTGAATTTCGAAGTCGCTTACTTATTTCGTAAAGTGAAATGGCAGCACATACCGATATGTTTAAACTTTCAGTAAATCCATACATGGGTATTCTTACAAAACCATCAGCATTATCAATAGCAGTTTTTGATAATCCAGTTAATTCTGTACCAAACATCAATGCTGTTTTTTGGTCAATAGGGAGGTCAGCAATATCACAATCGTTATGATGTGGGGTAGTGGCTATAATTTTATATCCCTCGGCTTTAAGTTGATTAATACACCTTAATGTGTTGTCTTCTGTACCATTGTATTTGGTCATGTTTATCCATTTTGTAGCACCCATCACTACTTTTGGATTTATTTTGTATTTGTTGAAGTTTTCTATTACATGAACATTTTGTATTCCATAAACATCACACGAACGCAAAACTGCACTTGCATTGTGAGGCTGAAAAATATCTTCTAAAACAACAGTAATGTGGTTGGTTCGTTTTTCAATTACTTCATTAAACAATTTTCGTTTGTTCTCTGTAGCGTAACTCATCAGGTAGTCCAATATTTCTTGGTCAGATTTCATTTGTTGGGTTAGTGGATATTTTTTTTAAAGATAATTAATACTATTAAAATGCAATAAAAAAAGACTGCCTTTTGAGCAGTCTTTTAATCTATATTTTGCAATTAATTATCCTAAATAGGGTTTTAACAACTTACAACGTGAAGTGTGTTTTAATCGTTTTATGGCTTTTTCTTTTATTTGACGAACTCGCTCTCGAGTTAATTCAAATTCTTCGCCAATTTCTTCTAATGTTAAAGGAGCTTTGCAGTTAATTCCGTAGTACATTCGTAATACTTCAGCTTCTCGGTATGATAGTGTAGAAAGGGATCGTTCTATTTCGTTTCGTAACGATTCATTCATTAAATCGTTATCTGGATTAAACAATATTTCATCATCTTCCATAATATCCATCATGCTATTACTATCCTCGTCTGAAGATAGAGGGGCATCCATAGAAAAATGTCGTCCTGAAATTTTAATGGAATCATTCACCTCGGCAGAAGTAATGTCTAATAAATCAGCAACTTCATCGCTTGTTGGTTCTCTCTCATAAAGTTGTTCTAATTCAGAAAATGTACGGTTTATTTTAGAGATACCGCCAATTTTATTTAAGGGCAAACGAACAATACGAGCTTGTTCAGCAATAGCTTGCATAATGGATTGACGAATCCACCAAACAGCATAAGAGATAAATTTAAAACCTCTGGTTTCATCAAAGCGTTGGGCAGCTTTAATCAACCCGATATTCCCTTCATTAATTAAGTCGGGTAGGGTTAAACCTTGATTTTGATATTGTTTAGCTACAGAAACTACAAAGCGTAAATTGGCTTTAGTTAATTTTTCTAAAGCTGCTTTGTCTCCTTCTCTAATTTTTATGGCTAGTTCTATTTCTTCATCGGCGGTAACTAATCCTACTTTTGATATGTCGTGTAAATACTTGTCTAATGATATTGTTTCTCTATTGGTAACCTGTTTCGAAATTTTCAGTTGTCTCATAGAATGTTTTTAATGTTTTGTCTATGCCAATTTACGATTCGTCTACAAAAAGGTTTCGTTTATATAAAATTAAATTGAATTAAAATAAAAAAGCCCAGCATTTGCTGGGCTTTTTGTGTATTAAAAAACTAAAATTAAGCGTTTTCTTTTTGTGGCTTTTCTAATAAAACCTTTCTAGATAACTTTAATTTACCTGTTTTAGCATCAACTTCTATCAATTTTACTTCAATTTCTTGACCTTCTTTCAATACATCTTCTACTTTTTCAACTCTATCCCAGTTGATTTCAGAAATATGAAGTAATCCATCTTTACCAGGAATAATTTCAACAAAAGCACCAAAATTAGTAATTGATTTTACTTTTCCTTTGTAGATTTCACCAACTTCTGGTACTGCAGTAATTGCTTTAATTCTAGCAAGGGCAGCTTTCATGGCTTCACCATCATTAGTCATAATAGAAACTTGACCGGTATTGTTTACTTCTTCTATAGTAATGGTTGCACCTGTTTTCGCTTGAATATCTTGAATGATTTTTCCACCTGGTCCGATTACAGCGCCAATCATGTCTTTAGGGATAGTGATTTGAGTAATACGCGGAGTATGAGGTTTGTAATCTGCATTTGGTTCAGCAATGGTTTTTAACATTTCATTTAAAATGTGTAATCTACCTTCGCGTGCTTGAGCCAGTGCTTGTTCTAGTATTTCGTATGGTAAACCATCAACTTTAATATCCATTTGACAAGCTGTAATACCATCTTTAGTTCCGGTTACTTTAAAGTCCATATCACCCAAGTGATCTTCATCTCCTAAAATATCAGAAAGAACAGCAAATTTTTGGTTGCCTGGTTCAGTAATTAAACCCATTGCAATACCTGAAACTGGTTTTTTAATTTTAACACCAGCATCCATTAATGCTAACGTACCAGCACAAACTGTTGCCATTGAAGAAGAGCCGTTAGATTCTAATATTTCAGAAACAACACGAACAGTGTAAGGGTTTGTTTCATCAAAAGGAATCATTGGTTTTAATGCTCTTAAAGCTAAATTTCCATGTCCAATTTCTCTACGGCTAGTTCCTCTGTTTGGACGAGCTTCGCCAGTTGAGAATGATGGGAAGTTGTAATGTAGCATGAATTTTTCAGTTCCGCCAGTAGTTACTTCATCAACTAATTTTTCGTCCATTTTGTTACCTAAAGTAACGGTTGTTAACGATTGAGTTTCACCTCTTGTAAAAATTGAAGAACCATGTGCTCCTGGTAAATAATCCACTTCACTCCAAATTGGTCTGATTTCGTCTAATTTTCTACCATCAAGTCTTTTTCTTTCATCAAGAATTACTCTACGAACTGCATTTTTCTGTACTTTTTTAAAGTACTGACTAATCAAGAATTTATCTTCTTTTTCTTCATCGCTTAATGTAGCAATAAATTCATCTTTAACAGCTCCAAATTTTTGACCTCTCAATGCTTTGTCAGCGATAGAACTTGCAGCGATTTCATAACATTTGTCGTGACAAGCTGTTTTTATTCTAGCCAATAAATCTTCATTGCTTCTTTCGTGGTCGTACACTCTTTTTACTTTAGATTTTTCTACCATAGCAGCTAAATCTAATTGTAATTGACATTGTTTTTTAATTTCGGTATGAGCAACTTTAATCGCTTCTAACATTTCTGCTTCAGAAACTTCTTTCATTTCACCTTCAACCATCATAATGTTGTCCATCGTAGCGGCAACAATCATATCCATATCAGATAACGCCATTTGAGCAGGAGTAGGGTTGATTACCCAATTTCCTTCTACTTTTGCAATTCTTACTTCTGATGTTGGACCGTTAAAAGGAATGTCAGATACTGCTATACAAGCTGAAGCAGCTAAACAAGCTAATGCATCAGGTAAAACTTCTTCGTCGAAAGATATTAGTTGAACAGCAACTTGTGTGTTTGCATGGTAATCATCTGGGAAAAGCGGTCTTAATGCTCTATCGATTAATCTACAAATTAATATTTCGTTATCATTTGGTCTTGCTTCTCTTTTTAAGAAACCACCAGGAATTTTACCTGCTGCTGCAAATTTTTCTTTGTAATCAACTGTTAATGGTAAAAAATCCATGTCTTCGCCAGCTTCATTGTCTGAAACTACAGTTGCTAACAACATTGTTTTTCCCATTTTTACTACTACCGAACCATGTGATTGTTTGGCTAGTTTTCCAGTTTCAATTTCGATGGACCTTCCATCACCTAACGTGTAGGATTTTTTAATTCCGATTTGTGACATAATTTTTAATTGTTTTGTTTATACTGAGATACACCCTGCATCTCCTTGGTTTAATTGTTTACGTTTTTTTATAATAAAAAAGGGGAGTGCAAATTATTGCTAGCCCCCCTTTATTCTTTAATGTTATTGTTGTAAGTTCAAATTATTTTCTAATTCCTAACTCTTTTATCAATTCACGATATTTAACAATATCTTTCTTTTTGTAGTAGTCTAATAAACTTCTTCTTTTACCTACTAAGTCTAATAAAGCTTTTTGAGTTCCTTTATCTTTTTTGTTGGTTTTTAAGTGACCTGTTAAATGGTTTATTCTAAAAGTGAATAATGCAATTTGTCCTTCAGTAGAACCAGTGTTTTTAGCGTCTCCGCCGTACTGTTTAAAAATTTCTTGTTTTTTTTCAGATGATAAATACATGCCAAAATTGTTTTAAATGTTTATTATGTATGATTAATTAAGGCTGCAAAAGTAAGCATTATTATTTTAACTTGTTGTGTTGTCGTAGGATTTTTATTTTGATAGACCAACTGTTGAATAACTCAATACTTTGTAAAATCTTTTTAACTTTACAGCTGAAAAATAGAATAAAATGGAAGAATTATTAGACTTGTTAAAATACACAGTGCCTGCCTTAGTGGTGTTCGTTGCTTGTTTTTTTATACTAAAAAAGTTTATGGATAACGAATATCGTAAACAATTGTTGGAATTAAGAAAGGCAAATCAGAATTACACAACTCCTTTGAGATTGCAAGCTTACGAGCGTATGATTTTGTTTTTAGAAAGAGTTTCTTTAAACAACCTAGTTTCTCGTGTTCAAAAAAGAGGAATGAGTGCTAAGCAGTTTCAATCGGATTTGATTATAACGGTAAGAACCGAGTTTGAACACAATTTAAGCCAGCAAATTTATGTTTCTCAAGCAGCTTGGGATACGGTTAAATTAGCGAAAGAAGAAGTGATAAAAGTGATAAACGTTTCTGCAACGCAAGTAAAAGATGATGCTACTAGTGCTGAATTGAGTCAGAAAATATTTGAAATTTTATTAAAGTTGGAAGTATCGCCAACACAAATGGCTATATCAACTATTAAAAAAGAGGTTCGTCAGTTATTTTAGGTTTTTAGAAAAATTGTAGGTAAAACCAAAGCAAAAATTTGCTTGACCAAAAAAGAAGTGTTGACTAGCATTATCTTTGGGGTCGGGCGTTGAACGAATACTTGGCATATCAATAAAGCCTGTTTTTAATTCACCTCTTAAAAAGAAATACTTATAAAGTATTAAATCCAGTCCAGTTTTAGCAGAGAAACCATAGCCTGCTAAATGGAACTCATCATATCGAGTTTTATTTAATAACATCACATTTGATCGAGGCAGTAAAAATCCTCCACCAAAACCTAGTAGAGAATTTAATCTAATTTTATTTGTATTGTGTGTGATTTTAAATAACTCCAAAAGGTTATCGTTTCTCGTCAATTCTATATCAAAATAATTTAAACCATCGGTATGTTCAAAGGTTAAAAAATCGCCCAAAAGAAAAACTTCATCATTCAAGTAATGACCGTCGTATTTATTACCCGTATTGATAAATCCATTAATTTTGACAGTTCTATAATTTGGCATAACATATTTCATGTGGTCGTAACCAAACGATAAGTCAAGTTTATCGTTAATAAAATACCCTATTCTAAAATTTGTTTGCGGAATTGTAATTCTCCCTATATTAAAATAGGGGTCTAATGCAAATGGTGTTTGACGGTCAAATGCTTTAACATCACTTAGTGTGAAATCGTAATTATCTCCAGTAAAACGAATGTCTGAATCGGTATACCAGGCTCTATTCCATCCCCAATACATATAAACTCGTCCTTTGTTATTTTGTTGTTGTTCCGATTGTTCGGGTTGAGATAATCCAACCAAAGGGAGGTAGAGAATAACTATTAGGATGTGAATGGGTTTAAGCATTGTAAAATTGAAGTTGATGCTGCGAAATTAGAATTTTTAAAAACATTGAATAATGAGATTAATCATTATTTATACTTCTCTAATAAAATTTTTGCAGCTTTAAATGGACTAGTTTTTCCGTTTATTACATCTTGTTCCATTTTTTGTAACAGTTCTTTGATGGAAGGTTTATTATAAAACAAAGTTAAGATGCTATTATTAATGGTTTCGGTTAGCCAAAATATTGCTTGTTGTTTACGTTTGTTATCAAACCAACCATTGTCGTATGTTTTTTGCTGATATTCTGTAATAATTTTCCAAACTTTGGCTATGCCGCTATTGTTTAAACCAGAACAAGTTTCTACTTTAGGTATCCAACCATTTTCATTTGCAGGAAATAGGTGTAATGCATTTTTATAATGCTGTTGAGCAAGTTTTACCCTATCTTTATCTTCAATATCAGTTTTGTTAATTACAATGGTATCAGCCATTTCCATGATGCCTCGTTTAATACCTTGTAATTCATCTCCTGCACCAGCCAACATCAGCAATAAGAAAAAATCAACCATTGAATGTACTTCGGTTTCTGATTGACCAACGCCAACTGTTTCAATAATGATAGTATCAAAACCAAAAGCCTCACACAAAATAATGCTTTCTCTTGTTGCTTTGGCAACACCTCCTAATGTACCAGAAGATGGTGATGGACGCACAAAAGCATGTTCATTGGTTGATAAGAAATTCATTCTGGTTTTATCGCCTAAAATGCTTCCTTTACTTTTTGTACTGCTTGGGTCAATAGCTAAAACAGCTACTTTTTTATTATGGGTTTCAATTACATATTTCCCAAAGGATTCAATAAAAGTACTTTTTCCTACGCCTGGCACGCCTGTTATGCCTATTCGTATCGATTTTCCTGACAAAGGCAAACACAATTCAATTAATTCTTCAGCTAACTGTTGATGTTCAGTTTTGGTGCTTTCTAGTAATGTTATGGCCTTACTTAAAATAGTTAAGTTCTTATTTCGAATACCTTCAAAATAGTAATCAACATTAAAAAATTGTTTTTTCTTTTGCGAAAAATCGTTCAGTGCCATAAATTTATTTTCAGGGTTAAAGGTAAGAAAAGATTAAAAACCATTTGAATTATTTGTTTGTCGAAAAAATAAAAGTGTTCGTCGAAGCAACCTTTTGTTTAATCTGTCGTTTAAATAATAACACCACATATACTAACCTTTTAAACCTAATAGCCATGGATAGCGGATTTATCACATTTTTAATAACATTAGGAGTTTTAGCAACTGTTTTTGTTGTGCTGTATATAATGGGTAAAAACTATAAACACAAAAAAATTAAAAAATAATTTTTAAGTGTTTTAATTTTAAAGCCACTCATCATCTTACATTTCCTTTTATGTAATAGTATTATTTGTTTGTGTTACTAAACATAAATTTGCTCAGTATTAAATTGGGCATTTTATGAAAAAAAGACAACTAATAATTCTATCTGTTTCTGCGTTAGCTTTACTTCTTATAGTTTGGAGACTTGCTTCTGGAAAAGGCGATGATAAAAAAGAAAAAGAAAATACAAACGAAAACAAGAAGTTTGTAAAAACCCATACCATCCAAAACGATACTGTTGAAATCCGTATTAACGGATTTGGTAGAGTATCATCATCAAGAAACATTACACTTACAGCCGAAGTTCAGGGTGTATTAATTAGCACTGGTTTTGAGCTTAAACCTGGAGAGACCTTCTCGCAGGGTCAATTACTGTATAAAATAAATGATAGAGAAGCACAGTTGGCTTTAAAAGCTCGTAAAAGTGCCTTTTTAAATATCATGGCTTCATCGTTGGCCGATATTAAAGTTGATTTTCCTGAAAGTGCGTCGAAATGGACAGCATTTTTAGATAATATCAATTTAGATAACACGTTGCCAGAATTACCAGAAATCAAATCATCAAAAGAAAAAACATTTTTAGCCTCACGAAATGTATTAACTGAATACTTTAACATTAAAGGAGATGAAGAGCGATTGAAAAAATACAATGTTTATGCACCGTTTAATGGTAGTGTAGTTGATGTTACTTCCGAAATTGGTGGTATTGTTAATCCAGGAACACCGATAGCAACCATTATCAAAACAGTTTCATTAGAAGTAGCTATTCCAGTTAATACAAGCGATATATCGTTGGTTAAAATTGGAAATAATGTAGCGTTGTTTAGTCAAGATAAAACCATTTCGTTTGAAGGAAAGGTAAGTAGAATAGCTCAAAACATCAATACAAATACACAATCTATCGATGTGTTTATTAGTATAGAATCGAACGAAAAAGGAAAATTATTTAACGGTATGTATTTAGAGGCAAGCATTTACGCTGGTAATGTGTATGATGCTGATGAAATACCAAGAAGATCGTTGTTAAATGATGGTCGCGTGTTTATTGTTCAAGATAGTATTTTATTGAAAAAAGAATTGACTATCGTTAAAAAGAACAAGAACACAGTTATTGTTAGAGATTTAACTGATAATGATATGGTGGTAATTGAGCCAGTGCCAGGTGCAGTTGATAGCATGGTAGTAACTCCAATCAAAAACAAATAAACTTCATGAGAAATCTGATTTCGTACTTTATACAAAACCCCATTTGGGCTAATGCTATCATTATCATTACGGTAGTATTTGGTGCTATTTCTATAGCAAACATGGACAGTTCTTTTTTTCCTGAACAAGATCCTAATCGAATTGGTATTAGTGTTTTCTATAATGGTGCTTCGCCTATCGAAATGGAAGAAGGTGTTACCATTAAAATTGAGCAAGCACTGCAAGGAATTGCTGGTATAGAAGAAATCTTTTCTTCATCATCAGAAAATTTTGCAACAGTAAATATAGTTGCATACAAAGATGTTGATTTAGATGAAGTGTTGCGTGATGTTGAAAATGCTGTAGATGGAATTAATAGTTTTCCTGATGGAGCTGAAAAACCTACAGTTGTAAAACAACGTGGTTTTATGAACAGTAGAGCTTCTTTCATTTCCTTGTCGGGTAACGTTGATATCATTAAACTTAAAGAAACTGCAGAGAAGATTGAAGATGACTTATTGAATACTGACGCTATAAGCCAAGTGTTAAAAGATGGTTATCCAGCAACAGAATTTTCGATAGAAGTAGAAGAAGAACAGTTGTTGCGTTACAATTTAAAATTCGATGATGTTGCCAATGCCATACGATTTAACAATAGAGATGTATCTGCTGGTTCCGTTAAAACAGATGGTGAAGAGTTTTTAATTCGTGCAAAAGCAAAACAAAATACCGAATTGGGTATTGAAGATTTGGTGGTTAGAACCTTGCCAAAAGGAGAGGTTATCCGAATTGGAGATATTGCAAAAGTGAAGTATCAATTTGCTGATTCGCCAATCAAGAGTTTTGTTAATGGTAAGCGTAACATTACCTTAACCATAATGAAATTAGAAGATGAAGATTTAGGTAAAATCTCGAAAGAAGTAAAACGATATGTTGAAGAATTTAATGCCAAAAACGAAGACATGGAGCTTACCATTATGTTCCAGTTTTACGATATGTTAAAACAACGAATTGACATGTTGTTAAACAACGGATTAATGGGCTTGTTGTTGGTGTTGATTGTGTTAGGCTTGTTTCTAAATTTAAGGCTATCAATATGGGTGGCAGCAGGTATTCCAATATCGTTTTTAGGGATGTTTATTTTTGGTTTCTTTTATGGGATAACCATTAATATGATATCGTTGTTTGGGATGATTTTAGTTGTAGGTATTGTGGTGGATGATGGTATTGTGATTGCTGAAAACATTTACGCACATTACGAAAGAGGAAAATCACCACTTGATGCAACCATTGATGGAACAATGGAGGTTATTTCTTCGGTTTTCACATCTGTGTTAACTACAGTTGTTGCTTTTAGTGTATTGATGTTTATTGAGGGAATGGAACAAATGAAAGAAATGGCATTTGTAGTAATCGCCTCTCTTTTATTCTCTATGATTGAAGCCTTTTTGGTGTTGCCATCTCACTTAAAATCGAAACGATTACAACAACAAGATAAAAAACTAAACTGGTTTGGGAAGCTAAAGTTAAAAGTTGAAAAAGGAATAGCATACATTAGGGATAGAGTATATGGAGCTACCTTAAAATCAATAATCTATAAAAAACGATTAAGACGTATACTGGTGTTTTTCCCATTATTGTTTATGATTATTATTGGTGGTTTGATGGGAGCTGGAATTATCCAATCAACCTTCTTCCCAGCAATACCTTTTGATGATTTTAAAGTAGAGTTTGCTTATAAATCGGGAGAACCAAAAGAAAAAACCACGGAATTTATGTGGTATTGCTATGAAAAGGTAATGGAAGTGAAATATGAACTGGAAGAGGAGTATGGCGATACTTTGATTACTTACGTTTCTGCTGTGGTTGGTGGTACGGAGGAGTTGGGAGAAAGCGGTTCTCATGCTGGTATGGTTCGAGTAAATTTAGATGTAGAAGGTGCCGAAATTTCGAGTTTTGAAATTGCTAAACGTGTAGAAGATAAAATTACGAAAGACCCTTCATTAGAAAAGTTTATGATTGGAGGCGGTAACCGATGGGGTAAACCTGTTGAAATTGCATTAAACGGTGATAATTATCGTTCGATAAAAGAGGCAAAAGATTACTTAAAACAAGAATTGACCAGAATGCCAGAATTAAAGGATGTAACCGATAATGGAGGTCAAGGTAATAGAGAAATTTTGTTGAAATTAACTGAGAAAGCACGTTTATTGGGTTTAACTCACTTGGATATTACTAAACAAATCCGTCAGGGCTTTTTTGGAGAGGAAGTTCAACGGTTAATTGTAGGTACTGAAGAGGTTAAGGTATGGGTGCGTTATCCTGAAGAAGACAGGGTTTCGATGGGGCAGTTGGACAATGTTCGTATTAAAACCATGACTGGTCAGTTAATTCCTCTTAAAGAATTGGTAGAATACGAAATTGAACGAGGAGAAGTAAGTATTAAACATTTTGATGGCGTTCGTGAAATTAGAGTTGAAGCCGCACAAGTAGATGCTTATGCTTCTACTTCTGACATCAACAATAAAATTAAAGAAGACATTATTCCTAAACTGTATGCCAACTACCCAGATGTAAAGGCTGAATTTAGAGGTCAAGCTGAAGAAGCTCAAAAATCAGGCTCATCAATGGCAATAATTGGTGGTGTTTTAGTTATGTTGATGTTGTTGATTTTATCATTAAACTTTAATTCTGTTTGGCAGGGTATATTGTTCTTTCCATTAATTTTAAGTGCGCCTTTTTACGCTATTTTAGGTCATGGAATGGAACATCAACCATTCTCCTTATTGAGTGTTTGGGGGGTAATTGCTTTAATTGGAGTTTTGGTAAACGATGCCATTGTATTTTTAGATAAATACAACAGAAACTTAAAAGAAGGAATGAGTGTAAATGATGCGGTATTAGATGCTGGCACATCAAGGTTTAGAGCCATTTTACTTACATCAATTACTACCATTGCTGGTTTGTATCCTTTAATTTTAGAGCCATCTTTTCAAGCACAATTTTTAGTGCCTATGGCAATATCTGTTGCTTATGGAGTGTTGTTCGGAACCATGTTTATTTTATTGTTCTTCCCGTTGTTAATTTTATTGTTTAACGATACTCGAAGAGCATTTAAATGGTTGTGGACAGGTGATAAACCTACCCCTGAAGAGGTGGAACCAACCATTATTGATATTAGAAGAAAACAAGATTTAGAATAAAGAAATTTTTATGAGATTAGTTATCACATTCATCACCATATTGCTGAGTAACCTTTTACTTGCTCAAGACAATTTGTCGTTAAAAGATGCCATTGAAATGGGATTGAAAAGCAATTACCAAATTCAAATTGCAGGCAAAAATGTTGAAATAGCTGAGCGTAACAACAATTGGTTGGAAGCTGGAGCGTTACCTTCTATCAATACTAATGCAACACAAGGTTTTAATTGGAACGACAACAACAATCCTGCATCATTTATTCAAGGTACTTCAAAATCTACTAGTTTAACCTATGGTGCCGATTTAAACTGGGTGTTGTTTAACGGGTTTAAGGTTAAAATTGGAAAAGACAAGTTGCAATACTTGCAAGAACAAAGCGAAGGCAATGCAGCTGTGGTGGTTGAAAACACCATTCAATCCATTATTTTGGGGTATTACAATGCGTTGTTGCAACAAGAAAAACTAAACGCAATTGGTAAGTTGGTACAAGTTTCTACCGACAGGTTAAAGTATGTAACCACCAAAAAAGAATTGGGGACAGCTTCTACCTTTGATTTACTACAAGTAAAAAATGCATTGTTAACCGATAGCACCAATTACTTGATGCAAGAGTTGGCATTCAACAATGCATTAAGAAACCTAAACATGTTAATGGCTATTGATGTGGAGAAGAAATTTGTGTTGTCGGATAAACTTGAACATACGCAACAAATGATTAGTCAAGATGGATTGAAAAACAGAATGTTATCAAATAATCAAACCTTAAAAAACCAATACATCAATCAAAATATTTTGAAAAAAGATAAAGGATTGATGCGAGCAAATATGTTTCCTGTATTGTCGTTTAATGCTGGGACAAATAAAACCATAAGTGGATTTGAGGGAACAGGTTTGGGAGGACAAAAAATTAATACCAGCGGTAACGAATCGTTTGCCTATTACGCCAATTTTACCTTAACGTTTAATTTGTTTAACGGACACAAAACGCACCGTGCATTTAACAATTTGCGAATACAAGAAGAAATAGCTGATTTGACTTCGAGCGAAATGGAATTGACCTTGACCAACGAGTTGATTTCTATTGTGGAGTTATACAAAGCAAGAACGGCTATTTTAAACTTAACCAACGAAAGTTTATCTACAGCAGAATTAAACTTGCAAATTGCAAAAGATAAATTTCAATCGGGGAGCATCACTTCGTTTGAGTTTAGAGACATTCAAAATTCGTATTTGAACACGGTTGTTACACAATTAGAAGCAGTTTACAATGCCATTAGCACAAATACTGATATTGTAAGGTTAACGGGTGGTATTATTGAAGAGTTCAGTAATAAAAACTAATCAGGTTCGAAAAAACAGTACCTTTGAAAACCATGAGTTTTGAGGTAGGAAATAAAGTAAAATTCGTTAACGAAAATTTAGAAGGCGTAGTAAAAGCCATTCTAAAAAACGATGTATTGCTTATTGAGGCTTCCGATGGTTTCGACCATAAAGTAAAACCCAACCAAGTTTTGGTAATCAATAACGATAATTCTGTAGCTTACAGGGTTGATAATGCTGAACTCAAGAGTAAAATAACCAGCTCAAATTCAAAAAAAACCTTTAACACTGTTTTAGCTAAATACACGGCTACCAATAAGTTTCAGTACGAAAAAGTACTTGAAATTGATTTACATTTAGAAGAATTAGTCGAATATCCCATGCGATTAGACGATTGGCAACGCCTACATACTCAAATGCAACACGTAAAAAAATGTATGGAAGCTGCCCTAAACCAGCGTTACCGTAAACTGGTGTTTATACACGGAGTAGGGCAAGGCGTGTTAAAATCTGAGATACGAACCTACCTTTTACAATTCGATAATATTGTAGTTAAAGATGCCGATTATAAGGAGTATGGTTCTGGTGCAACGGAGGTGGTTATAAAATAGATATTGTCACTTCTAGTTTATTCGCTATTTTGATGTTGTTCTAAATACTCTTTGTTGGGTAAATGTTTTACGTCTTTGGGTAGATTAATTTTCTGTAAGTGTAAATTACTCGTCATTAATTTGTCATATTTGCTATATTCTCCAATTGTTTCTTCGTTGTCAAAATAGTTAATTGTATAATCTTGATTTATTGTTATGAAACCATTGTCAAAAAGTTTATGATGTGTCGAGCAAAGTAAAATACCGTTTCTAACATCTAGTCTTTGGTCGGCATTTCCTTGTGAATATGGAATTATGTGTGAAGCCTCCAATGCTTCCTCAAATGAAAATCCACATATAGCACAAGAACAGTCGTAAACTTTTAATAATGCTTGTCTAAAAATTCTTTGTGATATTCCTCTTACTTTAACTTTCGAAAAAACGTCTGCCGAATTTTGTGGCGAATTTACAAGTTCGTCTATGAGTTGATTTTCTGTTGTTCCAATTTGTGCATACTCAAATGGGTTTGATAGTTTTGTCCATTCGTAAGCATAAACTTTATTCATTCCATCTTGGGAATTTTCAATATCGTATGCAATAAAACCGTCTCCTGGAAGTCCTGTATTTTTGTTTAATACAATTATTGTCAAAGGTGGTAATTCATTTTTCATACAATAATCTTGAATAACTCCTAAAATAAATCTTATTGCTCTATGATGAAGGTTTAACTGTCTTGCAAGTTCTCCGTAAGTTATAGGTTTACTATTATTCGCACTTCTGGTTAGAATTGTCCATGCAGAAAATGCTCTTTGTTCTTGGTTAATTTTTTCGCTCATTTTTTTCAGTGTATGTCTTTTAAGCTTGCTACCGATTTGTTTATATACACTTTCAAATATAATCCTTTTACAAATGGAAATATATAGTAGTCATAAAATAACCTAACTTTGCCCTAGAAAAAGCAAATCGTTCTATCGCCTTTTTGTTTATCAAAAGGGAGGAAAGTCCGGACAGCGTAGAGCATCCTACCTAGGGAAACCTAGGGTATTTGTATGTAATGTACAGGTAACAGAAAGTGCCACAGAGAATATACCGCCAGTTTTCGGATTGGTAAGGGTGAAAAGGCGAGGTAAGAGCTCACCGTTATTGCAGTAATGTAATATGCATGGCAAACCTTTGGAGCTGAAAAATCAAATAAACCAAGGCTATAGGGCTGCTCGCCCAATCTTGGAGGGTAGATTGAAAGAGGGTAGGTGCAAACCTGCTCCCAGATAAATGATAGAAGTTCCAATTTATTGGAAAACAGAACCCGGCTTATAGATTTGCTTTTTTTATTTCCTTTTTTGTATAGAACGCAGATGTTTTTTTAAACATACGCTGATTTTGTAAGATAAATTATGATTTGTTACCAACTTAAAAAATCATAATCATCCTTAATCATAACAATCAGCATAATCAGCGTTCATTACTTATTTTAGATGGTTGTTGTAATATTGAATACAATACATGCATATCATGATTGATCATAACAATCGGCGTTATCAGCGTTCTATAATTTTTTATTCAATTTTGAGACTTACATTTTTTTTAATGGGTGTTTTATAACTAATTTTGGGGCTTAAATTTTATATCCTTAAAAATGAGCAAAGACCAAGAAATTTTTGATTTAATCCAAGAAG
Organism: Flavobacteriales bacterium; assembly: GCA_020635795.1. Classification (NCBI taxonomy): domain Bacteria; kingdom Pseudomonadati; phylum Bacteroidota; class Flavobacteriia; order Flavobacteriales; species Flavobacteriales bacterium. The sequence goes on along the minus strand of JACJZD010000001.1, from coordinate 1,479,396 downwards.
AACACCACAGACAAAAAGAGGGTGTAGAATTGATTGCATCTGAAAATTATGTTAGCGATAACGTATTAAAAGCAATGGGTAGTGTGTTAACCAATAAATACGCCGAAGGCTTACCTTTTAAGCGTTATTATGGTGGTTGCGAAGTGGTTGATGTTATTGAGCAAATTGCTATTGATAGAGCTAAACAATTGTTTAATGCAGCATGGGTAAATGTTCAACCACATTCAGGAGCACAAGCCAATGCAGCAGTTATGTTGGGTGTTTTGCAAGTTGGTGATAAAATTTTAGGATTTGATTTATCACACGGAGGTCATTTAACACACGGTTCGCCAGTAAATTTTTCGGGTAAATTGTATAAAACCAGTTTTTATGGCGTAAGTAAAGAAACAGGTAGAGTTGATTACGATAGTATTGAAAAAACAGCCATAGCTGAACAACCTAAGTTAATCATTGCTGGAGCATCAGCTTACAGTAGAGATTGGGATTATAAGCGTATGCGTGAAGTGGCCGATAAAGTAGGAGCGTTGTTAATGGCAGATATTTCTCACCCTGCAGGTTTAATAGCTAGAGGTTTGTTAAACGACCCTATGCCACACTGCCACATTGTTACAACAACTACTCACAAAACATTACGTGGACCAAGAGGCGGTATGATTATGATGGGGAAAGATTTTGAAAACCCATGGGGATTAAAAACGCCAAAAGGAGAAATTAAAATGATGTCTGCCATTTTAGATGGAGCAGTTTTTCCTGGAACACAAGGAGGACCATTAGAACATGTTATTGCAGCTAAAGCGGTTGCTTTTAAAGAAGCATTGTCAGACGAATACATGGAGTACTGTATACAGCTAATGAAAAATGCCAAAGTAATGGCAGATGAATTGACGAAAAGAGGTTACGGAGTGATTTCAGGTGGTACTGATAACCATTGTATGTTAATTGATTTACGTTCAAAAAACATTACGGGTAAAGAAGCCGAAAATTTGTTGGTTAAAGCAGATATTACAGTAAACAAAAACATGGTGCCTTTCGATGATAAATCGCCATTTGTTACATCAGGAATAAGAGTAGGAACTGCAGCCATTACTACAAGAGGAGTGAAAGAAAAAGAAATAGTTCGCATCGTAGAATTGATGGACAAAGTTATCACCAACAAGGACAACCAAGCCATTATTGAAGAAGTAAGAGATGAAGTAAACGAGATGATGGAGAAATATCCGTTGTTTAAGTAACTACGTCATTACGGGCTTGACCCGTAATCTAGTGTATTGAATTTAATTAAGATTGCGGGTTAAACCCACAAAGAAGATAAAAAATAAAAAATGATAGAAGCAAATAACCCTAAATTAAAAAGCTGGATTTCAGTGCCACAAAACAGCGATTTTCCAATACAAAACATTCCATTTGGTGTAGCGAAAACAAAAAACGGAACAGTTGTCGTTTCCCGTATTGGCGATACAGTAATTGATATTCACCAATTGGCGTTACACAATTTAGTAAAGTTTGATGCTGCTTTATTTAATTCATCATTTTTAAACGATTTTATGTTGTTGGGTAAACAAGCTACTCGCGATTTAAGAAATCAATTATCTCAACTTTTTGTTGATACCAATACAGAAGCTCAAAACAACTCGAACGTTAAAGCTGCTTTGTTGAATATTGCTGACGTAGAAATGTTGTTGCCAATAAAGGTTGGCGATTATACTGATTTTTATTCGAGCGAGCAACATGCTTTTAATGTAGGTTGTTTGTTTAGAGATCCAAAAAATGCGTTAATGCCAAACTGGAAATACATTCCTGTGGGGTATCACGGTCGTTCAAGTTCCATTTTGGCTTCGGGTGTTGCAATACATCGTCCAAAAGGTCAAAAAAGACCAAACCCAGAAGAAGCTCCGGTTTTTGGAAATTGTAATTTGTTGGATTATGAATTGGAAACAGCATTTTTCACTTATCAAGGCAAACCACTTGGCGATTCAATTACCACAGACGAAGCCGACGATTATATTTTTGGAATGGCGTTGTTTAACGATTGGAGTGCTCGTGATATTCAAGCCTGGGAATATGTTCCATTAGGTCCATTTTTAGGTAAAAACTTTGCGTCACATTTATCGTGTTGGATTGTTACGTTAGATGCGTTAGAACCATTTAGAGTTGCCGGTCCAGTTCAAGATCCAAAAGTATTTCCATATTTAGAATACAAAGGCAACAAACACATTGACATTAATTTAGAAGTGCTGATTAAACCAGAAAACAGCGAAGAAGTTTCTGTGGGTAAATCAAACTACAAATACATGTACTGGAACATGAACCAACAATTGGCACATCACACCATTAATGGTTGTAATATTAGAGTTGGCGATTGCATGGGGTCAGGAACCATTAGTGGACCAAACGAAGGACAATATGGCTCAATGCTTGAAACTACATGGAAAGGAACAAAACCAGTAAAAATGCTTGACGGATCAGAGCGTAAATTTATTGCGGATTACGATACCGTAATTATGCGAGGTTTTGCCGAAAAAGATGGAGTAAGGATAGGTTTTGGTGAAGTAGCAGCAAAAGTATTGCCAGCCAAATAGTTTTAGCTTTTCTATATTGTGTGTAATTTGTTGAAAACTAGGAATTTCTTTTTTCTTGGTAAAGCAACCTTTTTGTTATTTTTACATCTACTATTTTAACGATTTATTAATATTCACATAATCATATTATAGGTTGTGTGTGGGTAGTTTTGGATTGTTAAATTAATTGTGTGCTAGTGAACACCCTATAAGACTTGCAATTTTAAGTTGTAAGATTCCGAAACCACTAGAAAATTATAAAATTTAGTATTGAGCGTTTAGAAAAATTATATTTTTTTTATAATATCATTTTTTGAAGTTGATCATCCTTGAAGAATACTGTTTAATACAGTATTAATAAGCCAGCTTCGTAATTATAAATATTTTACGATGAAGCTATTTATCAAAAATTTAAATCCATTAAGAAGAACATTGTTGTTATTGGGTTTCTTGTTTTTGCAAATAGCAGGAAGGGGTCAAGTTACCATTCATAGTAATACATGTGCTGCAGCTACTGCTGGCTGGACTTATACCAATGGAGATGTGGCTCAACCTATTCAGCAGGGAGGTTATTGGTTAATTGAGGGGACTGGAGATAAAATTATTTCTGAAACATTTGATGTTTCTGGTTATACGAACTTAACACTTACTTTTCAAGTAGCAACTTATAATGCAGGAACGAATTATCCTTGTTTAGTAGAGTATTCTGATGATAATGGTGCGACTTGGAATGCAACTACATTTACATCTGCGACACCTACTTCGTCGTCATATATTTCGGCAGGAACTTGGAATATAGGTACGGTTTTATCTACAACTTTTAAGTTGAGATGGTCTAAGTTAGCTGCAGCTTATAAAGGGGTTAGGATGAGAAATATTTTACTTGAAGGTACTGTTCCAGCTGGACCAGCATTAGTTGTCTCGCCAGCAACTTTATCCGGTTTTTTGTATTTTCAAGGAGCTGGACCTTCAACTTCTCAAAGTTATAATTTAAGTGGTTCATTATTGACGGGTTTCCCAAGTAATATTACTGTTACAGCACCGACCAATTATGAGGTTTCACTTGATAATACTGCTTTTTCGGGTAGTGTGTTGGTGCCTTATACCTCTGCAACGTTAGCTTCTACACCAATTTATGTTCGTTTAAGAGCAGGTAGAGTAGTTGGAGCTTACAATGGTGAAATTATTACTAATGCTGGTGGTGGAGCTACTACACAAAATGTAACTTGTAGTGGCGATGTTATTGCGTCCTCAACGTCAGATATTATAACAGCCAACGGAGAATCAGCTACAATCTCTTCTACAATCAATACGGCAGGGCCATTAACTTCTGGACAAGGAACACAAGTTTGGCAATTTACTATTCGTGATGGAGGAGCAAGCTCTCCTGATGCTGATAATTTAGCAACCATTGTAAATAGTATTATATTTTCTCAAGCAGCTGGTAATGCAGTTAACGACTGGTCGACAGCAATTCGAGCAATTGATTTATTTGATGGTACTACCAATGTAGGTTCAGGTGTTGTAACAACAAGTCCAAATAGAGTTGCTTTTTCAGGCTTAAACATTAATGTAGCTGATAATTCTACCAAAACAATTAGTGTTCGATTAACGCTAAATTGTGGTATTGGTGCTACTAATTTTGATGGAGAAGATTTTGGATTTCAAATATCTAATGGCAATGTTACGTTTAGTGCTGCTGGCTCTGGTAAATCTTCTTTTTCACCAATAGCAACCATAAACGGGCTAAATGTAATTAGCGTAGTTGCAACTAAACTGTTGTTTGTTCAACAACCAACAACCACTGCACAAGGTCAAATTATGGCACCTAGTGTTACGGTTGCAGCAACAGATGCATGTAATAATGTTGATATAAATTTTACAGGAACCATTTCGGTTACTTCTACTGGAACTATGACGAGTTCGCCACAAACTGCGGCAGCAGTTGCAGGAGTGGCTACATTCAGTTCTATTATTCATTCGGCAACAGGAACAGGATTCACGTTAAATGCAACCAGTGGTGGTTTAACAGGAGCAACAAGCTCTACGTTTGATATTAATACCGTTACGCTTTTTTCTGGTGGAGACATGGCAATTGTAGGGATATGTGTAAATCAGGGAGCTTGTGGAGGGGATCCAAGTGGTGAAGATGAAATCAGTTTAGTTAGTTTTGTTGATATAACTCCAGGTACATCTTTTCATATTACTGATAATGGTTTTGAACGAGTAGGATGTGGAAGCAATACTTGGGGAGACGGTGAAGGTGTTATTACTATTACAAGAACAACATCCACATTAGCTGCGGGTACCATATTTACTTTTAGGATATTAAACAGTACGATTTTTACTGGAATTAATCCTGATAACAATTGGACAGTAACTTACCCAGTTGGAAATAGTTTTAATCTAAATAGTAACGACGAGCAGGTGTATTTAATGCAAGGAGGATTATGGAATGATCCTGCAGGAGCTAGTAATGCTACCTATACTGGAGGAACTTATATGTTCGCTATCAATACTTATACCGCATGGACTTGTAATAACAACTCTACGCAAAGAGGAGGGCTGCCAGTACCTTTGACTTGTTTTAGTATTATGCCATCAACAGGTACTGTAAATGTGAAATACACAGGCTTAACAACTCCAGCATCAAAAAAAGATTGGATTAATCGGTTAAACAACATTTCAAATTGGTCAGCCTCAACAGATTGCCCGACTTATAATGGACAAGTACCTGTATATTCTAGTGGTTATACTTTTTCAATCATTCCTGGAGGGTTTAGTAGTGGTTATTGGACAGGTTTGTTAGATAATAATTGGTTTGATTGCCACAATTGGCAAAATTATGAGGTGCCTGATTCTTTAGACAATGTTACCATTGATAACGTGGCTAACGACCCAATTATTGGAGCTTCTCCCGCAACATACCCCAATGGAGCTATTTGTAATGATTTACTTATCACCAATACTAGTGGCTCAGGGGTGTTAACATTAAATAATGCGTTAAGTTATTTTTCGATAAAAGGAAACATTACCAACAATGGAATTATAACTGGAACAAATGGTTTAACTGAATTACGTTCAGCCAATGCACAGTCGTTTTCTGGAAGTGGTTCAACCCAGTTTTACAATTTAAGATTGAACAATAGTAATCCCTCTGGTGTTTCGTTATCACAAGATGTTACAGTGTCAAATAATTTAACATTTACAACTGGGATGTTAAGCACAGGAACAAACAAGTTAATCATTACCAATACAACGGTTCCCACAATTATTGGATATTCGAACACCAAGTTTATCAATGGAAATTTACGTCATCATATTGCCAACAATACTTCAACTTATGTTTTCCCTATCGGAGATGGAATGGCAACGACTAATTACAAACGTTTCGATTTAATTAATAATTCGTTAGCCACAACAACATATATCGATGCTAAAGTAGCAAATGTACCACAAGGTACACCAGCAGCTGATGTTGATGCTAATTTAGGTGCATCGGCAGTGCAATGGGGGACACAATTAACCAATGTGTTAAATTCTGCAGTTTGGACTTTAACGCCAGATGCTCAGCCGACAAGTGGAACGTATGGAGTGAATTTGTATGTGCAAAATGTGGCTGGTTTGTCTGCTGCTGATGATAATATGTTTTGCCCTGTAAAACGTGATGCTTCGTCAGTAACGTATGCCGATTGGAGTACATTTTTAGCTGCACCAACGGTTATACCAGCTACAGGTTTGGCGGGAAGAATTTATAGCGGAGGAGCTGGTTATGCACAGCGAACTGGTTATCAAAGTTTTTCTCTTCACGCCATAGCAAAAGCACCAACCATTTTACCGATTAAATTGCTTTATTTCAAAGCAACAGCTAATGGAAGTGTGGTTGATTTAGATTGGGCAACAACTACCGAAATAAACAACGATTTTTTTACCATTGAACGATCGGTTGATGCCATCAATTTTGAACCAATCTATTTTAAAAATGGGGCAGGAAATAGCTATGTGAACTTGTACTATTCTACCATTGATAAATCACCATTAAATGGCGTTTCTTATTACCGATTAAAACAAACTGATTTTGATGGAAAATACAGCTATAGCAACATTGAAACGGTAATTTTTAAAGGCTCTAAAGGATTAGAATTGGTTAATACTTATCATTCGTTTGAAAGTAATGTATTATCGGTTAAACTAAATTGTGGTGATAATGATGCGATTCATTTCGAATTGTACGACATGACTGGAAAATTAGTCCATCAATCGTTAGAAACCTTAACTGGAAAAAACCAAACAGTTATGTTGCCAACAACTCAAATTAGCTCTGGGATATACTTGTTAAAGGTTTTTAATAATGCTGAGGTAATTACCCAAAAAGTAAAGTTTTAATCAATACTCAAATTTTCATTCGTGCGTTTGGCGTAGTTTGTTGATTGGAGAATTCTCCTTTTAAATATTTGTAATAACCAGTTATGGCTATCATCGCAGCATTGTCGGTGCAATATTCAAACTTTGGAATAAACACTTGGTAACCTTCTTGTTTCAACTCTAATAAACGAGTTCGTAATTCAGAATTGGCTGAAACACCTCCGGCAATAGCTATTTGATTAATGTTCTCTTGAATCAACGCTTTCTTCACATTAATCAATAAAATATCTACTATCGTTTTTTGTACAGAAGCACAAATATCTTTCAGGTTTTCTGATAAAAAGTTTGGATTATTTTTAATCTCTCGCTGAAGAAAATAAAGTACAGATGTTTTTAAACCACTAAAACTAAAGTTTAATCCTTCTACTTTTGGATGAGTAAATTCAAATCGGTTTGGATTTCCTTCTTTGGCATATTTATCAACAAGTGGACCGCCAGGGTAGGGTAGTTCAAGCATTTTTGCAACTTTGTCAAAAGCTTCCCCAGCCGCATCATCAATGGTTTCACCAAAAACCTTCATGGTAAAATAATCAGAGACTTTAACCAACTGAGTATGACCACCACTAACGGTTAAACAGATAAACGGAAAAGTAGGAGCCCCTCCTAACCTCCCCAAAGGGGAGGAACTGCTTCCCACTACGCCATCTGTTTGGCTTGTGCTTTTGTTTCCCTCCCCTTTGGGGAGGCTGGGAGGGGATTCCTCAATAAAATGAGCCAAGATATGCCCTTGCATGTGGTTTACCTCAATTAGAGGGATGCCAAGTGCCAATGAAAAAGATTTTGCAAATGAGCTGCCAACCAACAAAGAGCCTAATAAACCAGGTCCGTTGGTGTAGGCTATAGCACTTATTTCATTTTTGGTGATACCTGCTTTTTTTATAGCAGCCTCAACCACAGGAACAATATTTTGTTGATGTGCTCTTGATGCAAGTTCTGGAACAACCCCACCATAAGCCTTGTGAACATCTTGATTTGCAATTACATTGGCAAGAATTTTGCCATTGCAAATAACTGCCGCAGCGGTGTCGTCACACGACGATTCAATTCCTAAAATAATTGTTGACGATTGCGGCATTAAACGTATTTTTGTTGGTTAACTATACTGCAAAGCTATCAAAAAAAGAAGAATAATAACGGTGCTACTTGTCGCAATTTTATTGCTTCTCATTGTTTTTGGTGTTGCCACAACTAAAAGCTCACGATTTCAAACCTATTTAATTTCCTATTATTTAGAAAGTTTAGCGGAAAAGCTAAATACCGAAATTTCGGTTGAAAAAATTGACGTTAGTTTTTTTACTGGAGTTACTCTAAACAAGTTATTTGTAAGGGATTTGCATCAAGATACCTTGGCTTATATCGATGAGTTAAATGTGGATATCAAAACCTTTTCGCTGAGCAATAAAAAAATGATTATTGATGATGTTGTGTTGAACAATGCATACATCAACATTGTTAAATACAAAGAAGACGCTGCGCTTAATTTCCAATTTATTGTAAATCATTTTGCTTCTGTTGATACAACTAGTAGTGATTGGATTTTTTCGTTGAATAAAGTGGAGTTTAAAAATAGCAAATTGGCATACAACGACTTTGATTACGAACCGGTTTTAGGCATTGATTACGACCATACTGTTTTGTCAAAGTTTAATATGTCGTTGAGCGACATTGAATTTATCCCACAAGGAATTAATTGTGACATTGAACATTTAGCTTTTGAAGAAAAAAGCGGTTTTGTGATTAATAACATGAGCACCAAGTTTAACATTTCGCCGCAAGGTATAATTGCACAACAGTTAAAAATCAAAACACCATATTCTAATCTGGTAGGCGATGTAAATTTCTTAACTAAGAGTTATGATGGTATGTCAAATTTTATTAGCGATGTAAACATTAATTCTTACTTCGAACCTTCAACAATTAGTTTTAAAGATTTATGTTTTTTTGCCACTTCGCTTGATTGTGTCAATAAATCGGTAGATTTTGAGGGTGAAGTTAGAGGAAGGATAAATAATTTAAAAGCCCGAAAATTTATTTTTACTTTAGACGATGGTACTCACTTTAGAGGCGATGTAAATATTACTGGAATACCCGAAACCGACAATATTTTTATGCACGTTAAGGCTGATGAGTTAATTACATCTAAAAAAAGTTTAGAGCAAATCCCACTTTATCCGTTTTCTTCAAAACAGTTTATTGAATTGCCCGACAACTTTAAACACTTTGGAGAAATTAAATTTAAAGGAACTTACACCGGTTTTTTTCACGATTTTGTTACTTATGGAACCTTCTATACCGATGCGGGTAGGTTGTCAACCGATTTAGCAATGAAATTGCAGAACAATAAAACGATTTATAAAGGGAGCCTTAAAACAACCAATTTTCAGTTGGGTAAATTTTTAGAAATTGAAAATGAAGTAGGAACCATATCAATGGATGCTAATATTGAAGGACAAGGATTGGAACTGAAAGATATTGAAGCAAAATTAAGAGGAAATGTTCAACACGTTGTGGTAAAGGGATATGATTATCATAATGTGCATGTAAAAGGTTTGTTTAAGAATAAAATCTTTAATGGATTTATGTCGGTTGAAGATGAAAATATCGATTTTGATTTTAATGGATTGGTTGATTTTTCAGGTCAATTACCAAAAATGAATTTCCAATCGTATATCAATAAGGCAAAATTGGCAAAACTTCATTTTATTGAAGATAAAGGATTGAACACCAATTTTGCAATGCACTTGGATGTTGATATGGTTGGAAACAGTATTGATAACCTTGTAGGAACAATTGATGTTACTAGTTTACGATTAACTGATATCGAGGATGATATTCGTGTAAAACATATTCTAGTAAAATCTGAGGCTAATGGAAAAGTAAAAAAACTATCAGTTGAATCGGATATGATGCAAGGTTATTTGGAAGGCGAATACAACTTTAAAAACTTGTTTGATGCCAGCGCAAATAATTTCACCGCTTATTTTCCATCATTTCAATCGAATAAATACGAGGGGGTAAAAATTAACAACGACTTTAGTTTTGATTTAACCATTTTTGAGTCCGACTTACTTTCCAAATTGTTTTTGGGAGGGGTTGATTTTTCTAAAAATACTTCATTAAAAGGATATTATCATTCTGGCGAACAAACCCTTTCTGTTAAAGGAATTTTTCCAAAAATTGATGCACATGGAATTGTAATAAAAAATGCTGTATTTGAAAGTAAATCAACCGAAAATAAAATATTGATTGACCTTTTGGCTGAACAAATAAAACAAAGTGATAGTTTATTTATTGATGATTTCAAGACCAATTCGGTGGTGCAAAACGACTCTATTTCAACCCAAATTAATTGGTTGAATAAGGATACTAGCTCCAGAACTGAGGCTAATTTTAATTTGCTTACGGTGTTTAAATCTCCAAAAGCATTTAGTACACAATTCTCTAACTCATACCTTTATGTGTCCGATACCTTGTGGGCTATTAACGAAAACAACCTTATCGAATATCAAAAAAATGAAGGTGTTGAAATACTGATTAAAAGTTTGGGGATAGATGCTGGGCATCAAAGCATATTAATTGATGGTAAAATTTCGGGCAAACCTACCGACCAAGTTGATGTTGCCCTTAACAATTTTAATTTGTACAACGTACAAAAGTTGATACCTGAAAATATAATTAAAATTCAGGGAACAATTAATGGAGTAGCCTCTATCAAAAAACAAGAAAACGAAGTTATTTTTACTTCTGATTTAAATTTTGACAAACTGAATTTAAATGAAACAAGTATTGGCAACGGACAAGTAAAATCAACATGGAGCCCAGCTGATAAACGATTATCGGTTGATGGACAATTTTATAAGGGACACTTACCTACAATCATCTTTAATGGCGATTATTATCCGTTTGAGAAAGAAGAAAGCTTGGATTTAGATATAAAGCTACAACGTACAGATTTACAAATGGTTAGTAATTATACCGACGATTTTATTTCTAACCTGAGAGGCGTTGCATCTGCCGAAATTGAACTGAAAGGTACATTAGATAAACCAGCTTTTACAGGTTATGTTACATTACAAAAAACCAGTTTTTTAGTGAATTACCTAAACACCAGTTTTTCTACTCCAATGTGTAAAGTAGAGATTAGACCCGATATGATTAGCTATGATAATGTGGTATTTTTTGATGAGAGAGGGAATAGAGCATCGAGTAATGCTACGGTTTTTCACAACTACTTTAAAGAGGTGAGTTTAGATTTTGGTTTCCATGCAAAAAACTTTTTGGCACTGAATACCACGCTTAAAGAAAACGAAATGTTTTACGGGAAAGCTTTTGTAACTGGTATGGTGAATATAGGCATGTATAAAAACAAACTGAACATTGAGCTTGATGTAACCTCCGAAAAAGAAACGGTAATAAATATCCCGTTAAACACAGCTGAAGAAATTTCGGAAAACAACTTTATTGAATTTGTTAGCCATGAGGTAAAGGAAGAAATAAAGGAGAAGGAAGTTGATTTATCGAACATTGAAATGAACTTTGTACTACATGCTACACCCGATGCAGAGGTTCGTTTAATTTTTGACGATAAAGTTGGTGATGTAATTAGAGCAAGAGGTGATGGTGATATTGCTATAAACATCAGTCCTCAAGGAGATTTTAAAATGTATGGCGATTATGTGGTAAAAGATGGAGATTATTTGTTTACACTTCAAAACATTATTAACAAGAAATTTGATTTGGAAGAAGGGGGTAAAATTTCGTGGAATGGCGACCCTTTAGAGGCTCAATTGAATTTAACAGCAGTTTACCGTTTAAGAGCAAGGTTGTACGAGTTAATAGCCAATACCGAAGATAGTGCAAGTGCCGAATTGTACAAAAAAAGAACGCCAATAAACCTAAAACTAAACATTACCAATACCATGATGTCGCCTGATATTGCTTTTGATATAGAATTACCAACAGCCGATGAAACGACCAAAAACAAAGTAAGAAGTGTATTGTATGTAAGCGATCAACAAGAAAATATACAAGAGTTGAACAAACAAGTATTTTCGTTGTTGGTATTGAACCAGTTTATTCCAACCAATGGAGGCGGAACGGCAAACTATTCGAATGTTGGCTCAACTACATCAACCGAAATGTTGTCCAATCAATTGAGTAATTGGTTGTCGCAAATTAGTACCGATTTTGATATTGGTTTAAATTACCGACCAGGTGATGAAATTTCTAACCAAGAGGTTGAATTGGCATTATCTACCCAATTGTTTAACGATAGAGTAGTGCTTGATGGTAACCTTGGTGTTTCCGACAATAAAGGGGCTACAAACAACCAAAATGCAAGTAATTTGGTGGGCGATTTCTCTATCGAGTATAAAATTACCGAGGACGGTAAATTGCGGGTAAAAGGATTTAACCAATCCAACCAGTTTTCGTTGCAACGACGAAGTAGTAACTACACCCAAGGCGTAGGTTTGTTTTACCGTAAGGAATTCGACCGTTTTGGTGAGTTGTTTAGAAGAAAAAAACCAAAAATTGAAAGTAAATGATAACCAACCATCAACTTATTGCCATTCGCGAATTTGCAAAATCGTTTCATTTAATTGATGCAACTGGGCACGACTGGTTTCATATTTCAAGGGTGGTTAACGTGGCAAAACAAATTGCCCTTGCCGAAAATGTTGATGTGGATAAAGTTGAAGTGGTTGCTTTGTTGCACGATATTGCCGATTATAAAATGAACAACGGCGATGAAAACATTGGTTTTGAAAAAATAACACAGTTTTTAACAGCTATTGATTTTACGCAAGACCAAATAAGTGAAATTATTACCGATATAAAAAACATTTCGTTTAAAGGCGGTAATAATGATAACAGTAAGCAAAGCATTACCTCTAAAGTGGTACAAGATGCCGACAGGATTGATGCCATTGGAGCCATTGGTATAGCACGTACTTTTGCTTATGGTGGCAGTAAAAAACGCATGATGTACGACCCCGAAATTAAACCACAACTACACCAAACTGCCGAAGAATACAAAAACAGTACTGCACCAACCATTAACCATTTTTACGAAAAACTCTTGTTGTTAAAAGACAAAATGAATACCCAAACAGCACAACAAATTGCCGAACAACGACACTTGTTTTTAGAACAGTTTTTGGCTCAGTTTTTTAAAGAGTGGGAGGGAAAGGTTTAACGTTCCTTTTATGGTGTCTTGAAGCCCGCATGGTACTTTGTTCTATACACGTTGTTGTATGCCGTTTTTATTTTATTCATTTCGTTTTTAGCGTTGGATTTTATTTAGATTGTTACTTATAGTCTTTGATTTATAGTCGACAAATCTCCAACTTTGCATTCGTGGAAATAAAATCTAAAATAGGTAATCGTATCAAAGAATTAAGAGAGGTCAAGCAGATGTCTCAAAAGGATTTAGCATATACGTCTGATTTAGATAGAAGCTACATTGCGAGTGTTGAAAATGGTCAAAGAAATATTTCAATTGTAAATATTGAAAAAATCGCTATTGCACTTGGAGTATCATTAATAGAATTTTTTGGGAATGACAAATTTGATAACGATTCAACAAGCTGTTGACGGATTTAAAGAACTAATCGAAACTTCAATTATTGAAGGTGGAATTAAAGCAAAAGAAGCAATAATTAGGTCTTCTCGACCAATTAATTTTATACACGAAGCTGTTAAAGCTGATTTTATTAGAAAAGGAATATCTCCTGATAGAATTCATCCACCGCTTGGAGCTTCAAAACCTGAACTCAAGTTAGCTGGATTTATTAAACAAAAGCATCAAGATGTTTGCGTTTCACCTGATGGTTATATTCCCGATTCTGAAATAATGACTGAAGGAATTTTAAGAGAAGCAACTGATTATTATGGCAAAGATTATACGGAACGTACAATTTCTGTAAATATTCGTAGCCAAATGAGTTCACTTGCTAAAAATTTTGATACGCTTTACGAAAGAACTATTGCAGAAGCACAAAATCTACATGTTAGATGCCCTAAAATGGTATTAGGAGAAGTCTATATGATACCTGTGAAAGAATATGATGCCGCTGTTATGGATAATAATGTAGTTCAATTTATTGATAAAGTCGGTGCTGTCGAAAAATATATAAAATCCTTTCAAGCAATTAATGGACGTTTAGATTATACTCGTGAAGATTACAAATATGAAAGGGTTTGTTTATTACTTGTTGATTTTGAACAATCACCAGCTAAAATTTATAGTACAAATCAAGACTTAATAAATGACGGACTGTTAGATGAAAGTTCTACTGCAAGTATTGATGAATTGTCTTGGGAAACTTTCACTGACAATATTTTATCAAATTACGAAACGAGGTTTGGGAGTTGAATTTTGACTTTATATTTCTCAATTAAAAATTCGTCTATTTCTAATTTATCATTTAGATTTTTCAAAATATTAATTTCTTCTTGTGAGAAATTAGGAATTGTAAATTTTTCAATGAAATTCTTTTGATAACAAGGGAAACCGCCTTGAATAGAAACGCTTGTATTGCTTACATAATAATCCATTAAAATTGAATTCAAGATTTTCTGAACAATCAAAATATTTTCTTCTTTTGACATTGAGTGAGTTGCATCTTCAAAAAGCGAAACAGTGTTAGAATTATCTCTGTCAAAATATATCCCATATCCATTAGTGTAATAGGCATCTTTTTCTGGAACAAATAAAAATCTTGGATGCTTACTAAATGTAGGGTTTAATATCTTTTTGCCAAATCTTGTAATTCCTTGGGTTCTACCCCAAGAATAGAAAGGAGTAAACTCTTCTTTCCCTTTTCCACGATTTTCTAGCTTCTCCTTTTCTGAAAGTAGGTATTCGTAACATTTAGGATATTTTGAGATGAACTCATCTTCAAGAATTGGAACTGCATTTTTATTATTTGTATGGTAGGGAGTTATAATTCTTAAAGTATTATTTTCAATGTCTTTCTGTGTTTTAAATTGTGAAATTTTATAAACAGGACGAGTTATTTCCCTTTCAATTTGAAATGTTCCGTTTTCTGTTGTTTTTGTTAAATAGCTATTTTTTTCGTTTGATGAATCTATAAAAAATACTTCATCTTTTAATGTTGCTATACCAACTGCAATATTAAACAATTGCTTTATAGGTGTTCCAATAGTTTCTATGATTCTAATATTTTCTTGCTCTTGGGTTTTTAATAAACGCCATTTGTTTACGTTTAGATTTTTTAAATAATTAGGAGAGCCATTAGCTGAAATTAAGAAGTTTGAACAAGTTTGCTCGTCTTTAATTTTATCAAACAAGATAGATTCATTTTTCTTGTTATCAAGAAAAGTTATAGCTGTGTATGTTTGAGCGTCAAAGACTTTTTTATGTCTAAAATCTACAATTCTTGTAACGCATTTATTTTGTAAAAAATATTGACGAAGTGATAAACCTGCCAAAGAAGTGAAATAATTATTTGGTGTGATATAACCTAACTTTCCGTTTATGGTCAATAATTTATGCCCTAACTCGAAGAATGCAAAATATAGATTAAATGTTCAAATTTATTATATTTCTGTACAAAAAGTACAGAAGTTTTTGTGCCAGTATGGGGTTTAAACACATTGCCGTGTAATCCAACAACACCTAAAATTCTACATTTTTCAGCAATAAAATCACGTATATTTTTATCGCTACTGTTGTTGAATCTACCTTGTGGCAATACAACTGCCATTCGTCCACCTGGTTTTAGAAAATCTAAATTACGCTCGATAAACAAAATATCACGCCCTACTTTGGTTTGGTATTTTCCGTTTGGTTTTTTTCCTAATTCATATTTAGATAAAATTCTACTCTCTTTAATGTCTCCCGCAAATGGTGGATTAGCCATTAACACATCAAAGTCAAAATCTCTATTGCTGTTTTTGTCTTCACGTAATTTCTTCAATTTTTTCCAACCTTCAAAATAGGTGTCTTGCCAGTCTTCATCTTCTGTTTTTTCATCCCAACGTTCCCAATCCAACGTGTTTAAATGTAAAACATTGGTTTGCCCATCACCTGCAATTAAATTCAAAGTTCTTGCAACACGAACCGCTTTTTCATCAAAATCTATGGCAAAAACATTGTTTTGCACATAATCAATACATTCGGTTGGTTTTTCTTCTGTTGTAAATAAGTGACTTTTAGGTATTCCTTTTTCTTTAAGAATTTGTTCCCAAACGTGAAAAATGGAATGAACAGGAAAACCACAACTTCCAGCAGCTGTATCAATTACTTTTTCTTCTACTTGTGGATTCATCATTTTTACACACATATCAATTACATATCTAGGTGTAAAATATTGCCCTTTTTCTCCTTTGCTACTTTTGTTTATTAAATATTCAAACGCTTCATCTACAACATCTAAATTAGAGTTGAAAAGTTTAACATCTTGCAATGAAGAAACACAAACAGAAAGATGAGAAGGAGTTAGCATAATTTTTGAATCATCAGAAAAAACGCCTTCCCATTTACCTTTTGCTTTTTCAAAAAGAGCTTGGATTTTCTCTTTTAATTCGTTCTCCGTATCTCCATAATTTCTAAATGCCAAGTGACGAGTTTTATTTCGTCCACTTTCCATTTCGTCAAATAATTTTGTGAAAATCAGTTTGAAAAGTTCCTCAAATACGTCAACCCCTGCATTTGCCAAAACTTCATCTTCCATTTCCAAAATCAAATCTTTCAACGATTTTTTTTCGGTAACTAATTTGTCTTTAGCAATAAGGTCTTCAATTGTCCAACGTTCAGTTAATACGTCAGAAAGTTTTTCAGTTGCTTTTGGAATATCTGGTATGTCCTCAAAATAATTTGGGTCTTTTCGATTATAAAATGAAATTGAATCTCCATTACTCCAAATTCCAATTGGAGCTCCAGTTGCATTACAGTAAGATTTAAGTTGTTCTTTTCCGTCTTTTAGTTTTGGCTTTTTTAATTCTACCATTATGTAAACAGCACGGGTATCTTGCTTATCAAAAATTACAATGTCGGCTCTTTTCTTTTCACGACCAAAACTCACCGAATATTCAATTTCCATTCGCTCAAATGGATAACCATATTCTTCATTTAAAACCATTAAATATAATTGTCTAACCGTTTCTTCTGGTGTCAGTTTAATTTCTTTTCTACGCACCAAACAATTGAAATAAGGCGTTTGAGTTCCTCTAATGTCTTTTAGAAAAACTTCACGTTCTAATTTTTCAATTTGCTCTTGTGAGAACTGTGTTAACTTGTAATTTGAGTCTCTTAATATTTCTGTTAGCTTCATTGTTTGCTATTATTTCAATTCGTTTATTATTTTTTTAAGTAGTGTATCAAAATCAAGTGATTCACCATGTATCATGCTGCTTTGCATTTCTTTGTAATCTGATTTATAGTTACCCAAATGCTCATCAGGAGGAATGATGCGAAGACTTTGTAAAGTCAGCGTTTCATAATTAGTAGTTTTTATTGGAGTGAATACTTTTCTATGGTTAATTATACTTTCGAAAAGCTCCTTATTCTTTATTGCTTTTCGCCCAAATTCAGAGTCTAGTATTTGCCCAATATCGTAGAAATGCCTAGACATTCTTAAATACTTGATTTTTTCAGCGGGCTTTTCAAATTCTTCATGCAACAGAATTAGCTTCTCCAAAAATGTTTTTTGAGGATTGGTCGCATTAACCACAAATTCTCCTTCTACAAAATCGGTTTCAGGGTAGTGTTTATCAATAAGTGATTTAATACCAACCTCTTGATTAGGTTCGATTAAAGATCTAGCACTAACTTCTATCAAAACTCTTTTTGGGAGATAGGATATTTCACCAAACACAGATTGATAATTGACTTTAATAGTTTCAGGGTCTTGGTCAGATACTTGTGTGTTTTCTACCATCAGTTCAAAGAGGCTTTCATCAACCCCGTATTCTACTAATTGTTTTCGAAGTAATTCAGCTAAATCGTTAGAAACGAATGCGTGACAAGCTCTTCTCAATTTGCGAATTTCTCCGTTTGATAATTTTCCTTCAAACCCTAAATACTTTCTGTCAATACCTAAATCAATATCTTCTGAAAATCGTTGAATTAAGTTAAAAGCCTTACTTAATGAAGTTCCTCCTTTAAATATTAAATGACTTGCTAATTCTGAAGTAAATATCATTCGCAGAATTAGACTAACCCAGGCATCTTTTTCAACAGCTTGTGGAAGAAGGTTAGTTTTTACTCCAATTTGAGTAAACAGCTCTATTTGTTCTTCTTTCGATAAGGTTAGCCAGTTATTCATTTGCTCACTAGTATTTTTTGCATCCAAACTGGTGCGTTTTTCAAATTTTGATGGATTAACTCTCGTTCATTACTATGGTCAATTACTGTCTGTATTTTATCAATTTGTTCTTCTGTAACATTTTTTTCCCCAATAGCTTTAAATGCTTGAATGATAAGATTGGTCAATCGATGTTCAATGCTGAGATTTTTTGTATTTGTCTTTTTAAACTGAATAGTTTGTTTTCCCACTTTTATATTTCTAGCTGAGCCATCTGTTAAGAAAACTACCTTCATAGGTATTTGAGTTGATAAACCCAATAAATTTAGAGCTGTCGACCCTGTAGCGATTATTCTGGCTTTATCACGTTTTGCAATAGCTTTTGCAATTTGTTCTGCATGTGGGTAGATTACACCTAATCGCTCATGTTTTTTAGGTAAAAAATATATCCCTTTAGCAATTCGTTCAATTTTTCCGTCTTTGGTCAGCCGTTGTAAAGACTTACGTACAGCCTCATAGTTATCGAGTTCCGTAAAGTCTGAGATAAAGAATATTTCACCTGTATCAACCTTCTTTTTTATGACTTTTAAATCTAACATTGTCCCAAAACTAGTAAATAAATGGGACAATCGCATTATTTTTTGTAATTTATTTGTCCCGAAAATCAACGAATATTGGGACAAATTCTTTTGTGAGGTGGCTTTTCTTTTTTTTTCAATGGCATACAACATCAGGGTATGTGTTAGTCCATTTGTAAATAATTGTAATTATTTGTACACACTAAATGTACAAAAAATAAAAAAGCCAAACAGTTTGTTTGGCTTTCATTTTTTTATGTTTTATTATCAATTATTAAACATGCTAATAATTTGAGAGAGTTTTTCTTTCAACTCTTTACGTTCAACAATTAAATCCAAGAAACCGTGTTCTAACACAAACTCCGAAGTTTGGAAACCTTCTGGTAAATCTTTACCAATGGTTTCTTTTACCACGCGTGGTCCAGCAAAACCAATTAAGGCATTGGGCTCAGCAATGTTTAAATCGCCCAACATGGCATACGATGCGGTAACTCCACCAGTTGTTGGGTCGGTTAACAACGATATGTAAGGTATTTTAGCTTTTGCCAACAACGAAAGTTTAGCCGAAGTTTTAGCCATTTGCATTAACGAAAATGCGGCTTCCATCATTCTTGCTCCACCCGATTTCGAAATCATTAAAAACGGTGTGTTGTGTTTTATAGAATAATCAATAGCACGAGCTATTTTTTCTCCTACTACCGAACCCATAGAACCACCAATAAAATCGAAATCCATACAAGCCACAACCAAGTTTTGGTTGTTTATTTTACCTGCAGCTGTTCTACAAGCGTCTTTTAATTGCGATTTTTTTTGCGTAGCAATCAAACGGTCTTTGTATTTTTTGGTGTCTTCAAAATTTAAAGGGTCGCCCGAAACCAAGTTGGCATCCAATTCTTTGAATTTGTTATCGTCAAAAAGAATAGCAAAATACTCTTTTGAGCCAATTTTTTCGTGGTGTCCACAACCTGTACAAACATGTAGCGATGCACTATGGTCTTCGGTAGAAACTACGTGGCTACATTTTGGGCATTTATACCATAAACCTTCTGGGGTTTCTTTCTTCTCTGTTGTTGGAGTAATCACTCCTTTAATCTTTCTTTTAAACCATCCCATATTTTCTAATTTAGTGTCTAAAGTGAGCTAAAGTTTAAATTGCCTTGAGTTAAAATAGTTATTCTTTTAATTTTTTACTAATAGAGGTAAAAATTGCAAGTAATTCACCTGCTTCTTTCATTAAAATTTCTCCATTTGCTTTCTCAATCCAACCTAAACTGTTAATTATTTCAATCCAATAAACTGTTTCACTGGCTTCACTTTCGCTTATTTTTATTTTATTTTTAAAATCAGCCTTACTTCTCGATCTATTTGCTTCTCTATAATTTGCACCAATACTTGTTCCTGATTTTGTGATTTGATTTCTTATAACGTTACTTTCAGTTGTATTTGGTAGCAAACTTGATAATTTTATAATACGAATGGCAAATGTTTTTGTTCTTAATTCTAATTCTTTTGCAAACTCTTTATTCTCCATGTATTATTTTAACTTAAAACTTTAAGTATTTTATACTTTAGGCACTTTTTCACAAAGTATTAACATTGTTTAAATCTTCAAAAGCTTTTTTCAAACGTGCTTTAAACGTTTTTTCACCTTCTCTCATCCACACACGTGGGTCGTAATATTTTTTATTTGGTTTGTCGTCACCCTCTGGGTTACCAATTTGAGATTGTAAGTAAGCCGATTTGTCTTTCATGTAATCTCTAACACCTTCAGTAAAAGCGTACTGTAAATCGGTATCGATATTCATTTTTATAACACCATAACCAATAGCTTCTCTAATTTCTTCAACCGAAGAGCCTGAACCACCGTGGAATACAAAATCAACAGGGTTGTGACCAGTGTTGTATTTCTTTTGGATGTAATCTTGTGAGTTTTTTAAAATTTTTGGAGTTAAGTGTACGTTTCCTGGCTTATAAACTCCATGCACATTACCAAAAGCAGCAGCAATGGTAAATTTATCACTCACCTTTAATAATTCTTCGTAAGCATAAGCTACTTCTTCTGGTTGAGTGTATAATTTGTTGTTGTCCACATCCGAATTGTCCACACCATCTTCTTCTCCACCTGTTATTCCTAATTCAATTTCTAAAGTCATGCCTATTTTGCTCATTCGCTCAAGGTATTTTTTACAAATTTCTATGTTTTCGTGTAATGGTTCTTCCGACAAATCTATCATGTGAGAGCTGTACAATGGCACACCATTTTCTTTATAAAACTTTTCTCCAGCATCTAATAAACCATCAATCCAAGGCAATAATTTTTTTGCACAATGGTCGGTATGTAAAATAACCGCTACGTTGTAAAGTTTGGCTAATTCGTGAACGTGTTTTGCACCAGCAACACCACCAGCAATGGCAGCTTGTTCGTTTTCATTACTCAAGCCTTTACCTGCGTTAAAAATACAACCACCGTTAGAAAACTGAATGATAACTGGACCATTCATTTCTTTAGCCGTTTCCATTACGGTATTAACAGTACTTGAACCTGTAACATTTACAGCAGGTAAAGCAAATTTTTTCGCTTTAGCTAATTTAAAAACTTCTTGAACTTGGTCACCGGTAATTACACCTGCTTTAATCGTTTTAACCATAAAAATTATAATTTTTGGATAGCAAATTTACTATAAAAAAGGGTAAAATGATTCTGAAAATTTGAAAATGTGAAAAAACCCAAAAAGGAATTAGAATGGATATCCAATACCAAGATTTAAGGTGGTTTTTTTAATTTCTATTTGATATTTTTTAGGATCATCCTTCGATGGGTCTTTTAGCGGGGATGCAATATCAAAACGGAAAATGAAGAAGCTGAAATCTAAACGTAAACCAAAACCAACACCAATGGCTAAATCATCATAAAATCGTTTGTAGTTAATTTCAGCATTTGGCCGTTTCGCATCTTCTTTTAAAATCCAAATGTTACCAGCATCAACAAAAAAAGCACCTTTAAACAATTTGGTAATATCAAAACGATACTCAATGTTGGCCTCTATTTTTAATTCTCCAATTTGATTGGCTGCATTTTGCAACGAATCTGATAATGAACCTGGACCTAATCGTCGAGCGGGCCATGCTCTAATACCATTTGAACCACCACCAAAGAAACTTTTTTCGAAGGGTAAAACATCTAAATTTCCGTAAGGTACTCCAATACCAAGGTTAAAACGTTCTACCAAATTAGAACCGTGATTGTTTTGGTAAAATCGTACATCAATTTCCGATTTAACATATTCGGCATACCTAATTCCAGCAAATTTGTAACTATTGGTAATAGGGTCTTTCGGGTTGTTGGCTACTCGATTATAAGTGGAAAGCATATTTCCCGATGTTTCCACGTTAAATTTAAAGTACTCGTAGTTTTTTATTCTGTTCAACTCTTGGTTGTTAAACATAAAACTGTACTGTATAGCGCTAATAAAATGATCGGTATAAGAGTTTAATAAAAAAGGGTTGTTTTCAGCAATAATGGTATTTTTAAAATCATCTGTTAAGTCCAGTTTAACAAACGAAATATTGAATGGTGTGATGTAATGGTTTTTAAATTGCGTTTCGCTCCACGAATAACTGAAAGCTCCTTGTATTAAATTACGAGCATATTCTGGTCGCTGCTGAAAATTTAATGCAGTGTTGATAATGGTTTTAGGATTAGAGCGTTTCGAAAAGTTTTCTAAATTAACAGGCAACAAAAATCGAGGAAATTCTAACGATGCCTCAGGACCAAACTCTAAGGTGTTAAAAGGTGTTCCGAAAATTTCGTTGGCACTATTTGATACACCAACAACTCGCTGAATTTGTAATCCTCCTTTTAACTTTACGTTAAACAATTCTCCCCCTCTAAATAAATTTTTATTTTGGTAAATGATGTTACCCTCAACACCTAAGTCGCCACCTGTATTTGTTCCAACGCCTTCAAGAGTGTAAGAGTTAAAAACTAAAGGAGCAAGGTAAATGTTTGCGTTTAGCTGATTAGAGTCTATTTCTTCGTAAATAATAGAAACGTTTTTAAATAATTTTAAACCAGTTAATTGTTTGTAGGTATTGTTTTGGTCTCTTAACGAATATTCTTCTTTTGGTTTGAAATTTAGCGTATGTGTTAACATTTTTGGCTTAAATTTCAATTTGTCTTTATATAAAATGGTAGCCCCTTTAAATTCAATTGTATCTAATATTGGTGTTCGTTCAATAGTAGATTTATTGCCTATATACATATTAATGTTGTTAATGGTGTATTTTTTATGAGGAGCATAAAAAGAGGAATCACTGTCGGGTATTTCAACTTTGTCTTCTAACAATTCGATTAAAATATCTACTTTTTGATTTCCCATAGTAGTATCTACCAAATACTTAATGGAATTATTGGTAAAATAATAATAACCATAATTTTTTAGGGTATTTTTAATTCGTTCACGTTCTTTATCTAAAACATCTACATCAAAATTTCTTCCTTTTTTTATCAGTGAATAATCTTTCTTGGATAAAACATATCCACCCAAGCTAGGGTCGTTAAATTTGTAGCTAATCTTGTTAATTAGGTAAGGTTCGCCTGCTTTAATAATGTACGATTGGGTAACTTTTTGCTTTTTAACGGTTTTTTCTACCGTAACCTGATTTTGAAAAAAACCTTTGTTGTCAAGGTACAATTCCAATTGTTTTATACTCCTTTCGGTTAAAAGCGAATCGTAAATAACTGGAGCCTCACCCACATTGTCTCTAAACTTGCTTTCTTTTTTATTGCTAAATAAATTGTAAACACCTAAATGAAAACGAAACACGCCTAATATTTTTTTGTTGGGTTTTTGTTTAATAATGCTATAGATTTCATCTTTATCTATTTTACTATTATCAACTTTAATCTTATTGGTTAACAAGATTTCCTCGTGTTCTTTTAGTGTTTTTGTTGGATTACATCCTATAAAAATTAATGTTAACCCCAAAAACAGGAGTGAATTAAATTTTTTTGATGATATTTTACAGTTGTGTAAAATCAATTTTAATATTGTATAGAATTGATTATGTTTGCATTAATGAAAATGCAAAATAACTATTATTAACTGAACGAAGATGAAAAAATATTTTAGAATATTAACCATATTGTTTGTATTACTTACATTAAACTCTTTTTCTCAAGATAATCAACCTCTTACCAATAAAACTGCCAAAGAACTTTTAAGTAGAGCAGAACTCGATTTTGAAGATAAAAAGTATTTGGATGCGTTGGATAAATTCCAACAATTGTACGAATACAAACCATCGGACGTATATTATAAGTTAATGATGGGAATATGTTATGGATACAGCCCGAACGAGAAATCGAAATCGATAGAAATTATAGAACAAGTAAAAATAACCAACCCTGAATACAATTTGGTTAACTTTTATTTAGCCAAAGCTTATGCTGTTAACTATCAATTTGATAAAGCATTGGAATTGTTCAACATGTTTTTGAGTAGAAGCGAGTCAGGTGAAGAAGAAGAACAAGCAACAGCTCAAAAAATGATTCAGAACTGTAAAAATGCCATTGAAATTTTAAGAGATACGATTAAAGAAAACGTGGTTGAAAATATTCAAGCACCTATCAATTCTCAGTATTCTGAGTATGTTCCGGTTATTTCGGCTGATGAATCTGTTATGATTTACACCTACAGAGGGATTAGAAGTAAAGGTGCAGATAAGTTACCTGTATCAATGAATTCTGAAAGTTATACCGAAGATGTATTTATTTCTTACAACAAAAATGGCGAATGGACAGAGCCTGAAAGTATAGGAGATAATATTAACAGTGAAGGACATGATGCGGCAATAGCTTTGTCTGTTGATGGTCAAACTTTGTTTATTTACAAAAGTGAAAACAACAATAATGGCGATATTTATGTAAGTAAATTACAAGGTAAAAATTGGTCGAAACCAACGCCTTTAAAAGGTGATGTAAACAAAAAAGAAAGCTGGGAAGGTAGTGTAAGTTTGTCTGCTAATGGTAAAGTGTTGTATTTTGCTAGTGATAGAGCAGGAGGTTATGGTGGTAGAGATTTATACAAAGCAGAATTACAAAGTGACGATACTTGGGGAAATGTTCAAAATTTAGGAATGAAAATCAATACCACTTTTAATGAAGATGCACCGTTTATTCATCCTGATAACAAAACCTTGTATTTTAGTTCTGAAGGTTTAACAAGTATTGGTGGGTACGATATTTTTTACACCAAAATGGACGAATATGGTTCGTTTGAAACTCCTGAAAATATTGGTTACCCAATTAACACCATCAACGACGATAGGTATTTTGTTTTAGCTGCAGATGGTAAAACAGGATATTATTCAGGTGGTGGAGAAAAAAGCATTGGCGAACAGGATATTTTTAGAATCATTACTGGTAAAGTAGGAAAGCCTGTATTAGCACTTTTGTTGGGTAACGTTTATTTTAACGATGCACCAATTGGTTCTTTCATGAACTTGTTTAAAGGCGATGATGCCGAATTGGAAGGTACTTTTAAATCGAACGATGAGACAGGTAAGTATGTGATGGCACTAACACCAGGTAGGTACGAAATTGAAGTGGAATTGGCTTCAGGAGAAATTGTTAGAGATTCTATCAATTTAGAAGAAATAAAAGAATATGTAGAGTTGTATAAAGACTTTAGAATTTATAGCGATTCAAACCTAATTGTTAAAAACAATGTAGGCTTGCAAGAGGTGTTAAACAGAACATTGAGTGGTGAGCCTAAAACCATTGACACTTTATTTACTGCGAATGTTGGAAAACCAAAAGATGTTAAAGGTTTGGAGCCAGGTAGAGCATTTGTGTTAAACAACATTTATTACGATTGGGATAAAGCAACTTTAAGAGCAGAATCTACTCAAGAGTTAGATAGGTTAGTAGTTATTTTAAATGAAAACCCAACAGTAAAAGTTGAAATTTCTAGTCATACCGATACAAGAGGTAGCGATGTTTACAATCAAAACTTATCTCAAAAAAGAGCTAATTCGGTAGTAACATATTTAACCAATAAAGGCATTAAAAAAGACCGTTTTAAAGCTTTGGGTGCTGGCGAAACTAAACCAGTTGACGATTGCTCTAAGTATACTGAATGTGGTGAAACTAGAAATGACGATTGTCCTTGTCACCAAAAGAACAGAAGAACAGAATTTAAAGTATTATCGAATTAATGCTTAGCATCAATCAACGAAAGTACATTAATTCATTAAAGCAAAAAAAGTATCGTAATCAACATCAAACCTTTGTTGTTGAAGGCGAGAAAATGGTTAATGAGTTAATTTCATCTGAATTTGAAATTGAGTTGTTGTTTGTCGTAAAAGGAGCTCCAATCAATTACTCATCGGCAATTGAGTTGAATGTTGATGAAATGAAATCCATATCGTCGTTAGCAACTCCAAGCAATTATTTAGCAGTAGCTAGACAAAAAATTACAACCGAAAAACTGCATTTAAAAGGCTTAACACTTGCTTTAGACAACATCAAAGATCCTGGTAATTTAGGAACCATTATTCGTATTGTAGATTGGTTTGGAGTAAGCCAAATAGTTTGTTCTAACGAATGTGTTGATGTGTTCAATCCAAAAGTAATTCAGGCAACGATGGGTTCTATATTTAGAATCAATATTGTTTATACAGGTTTAAATCAATTTTTTACTGAAAATAAAGAATTACCTGTTTATGGTGCGTTGTTGGAAGGAGATAATGTTTACAAAAAGGGTGTAGCTAGTAAAAATGCAATTCTGTTAATGGGAAGCGAATCCTTTGGAATTAATCCAACATTATTACCTTTTGTAACGGATAAAATAATGATTCCAAAGTTTGGTCAAGCAGAATCATTAAATGTGGCTGTTGCTACCGGGATTTTGTGTTCAGAGTATCAACGGTTAAACCACTAGGGTTTCTGTTGAGTACATTTAGTGAATAACCAACTAGCTCGTCATTTTCGGAAGCAATAATGGTGTAAATTCCACTTTTTATTTTTTCGTTAAGCGTTTCGCAAACTAATTCGTTGTTGTTTTCTTGAATATTTAATTTTACATAAAACTCGTTGTTCGACTTATCTTTAATAACCACCAACAGATTTAAACTATTAAACCCTTTCAGTTTTTTACTTAAATCTTTTTTAAAATCAAATTTTTTAACAGCAACTGTTTCACTATAAAAATAATTGCCATTGTTGTAAACATACCTAATTCGATAAAAAGAAGTATTGTTGTAAGGAGTATTGTCGGTTTCTAAAAAAGTAGAATGATAATTTTTAACATTTTTCACCCTTAAAAACTCTCGAAAAGCAGTGCCATTTTTTGATTTTTCAATTATATAATAATCTACTGCATTACAATTTTCATAACTCCATACAATTTCTACCCTGTCGGCAATGTATAATGCCGATAATTGTCCTTGAGCAGTTTTGCACAAAAAAAATAATAACAAAGAAAATAAAACAAATAATCGCACTTTTTAGATAATGAAAATCAATTAATACAACGAATATAGCTAATCAAACTGAAAGTTAAAAGCGTATATATACTGAATTCGATTAAGTATCACATTTGTCAGATAAAACTTATTTATTTTACTATTTTCAGTCAAAATGTCATTTTATGCTAAATGGTATGTGCTTTGACTATTCAGAAAACACGAATTAAAAAATATTAACCTTTAAAATAGATTAAAAAATGGCAAAAGGAAAAATTAAAGTACAAACCGAGAACATTTTCCCAATCATTAAGAAATTTTTATACTCTGACCATGAGATTTTCCTGAGAGAACTTATTGCTAATGCAACCGATGCAACTAAAAAACTTCATGCTTTAGCCTCAATGGGTGAGTTTAAAGGTGATGTGGGTAACGATACCATCGAAATTATTTTAGATAAAAAAGCAAAAACCCTTACCGTTAGAGATAGAGGTATTGGTATGAGCGAGGAAGAAATTAAAAAGTATATCAACCAAATTGCTTTTTCTGGAGCAGAAGAATTTGTAAACAAGTTTAAAGATAAAACCGAAACAGGCAACATCATTGGTAAGTTTGGTTTAGGGTTTTATTCATCGTTTATGGTGGCAGAGCGAGTGGAGATTTTATCGAAAAATTATAAAGACGAACCTGCTGCGCATTGGGAATGTGATGGAAGCCCAGAGTATTCGTTAAAAGAAGGGAAAAAAGAAGATAGAGGTACTGATATTATTCTACACATTGCCGAAGATTCAACGGAGTTTTTAGAAGAAAGTAGAATCAAAACGTTACTTGAGAAGTATTGTAAATTTATGCCTGTATCCATTAAATTCGGTACTAAAACCGAGTATATAGATAACAAAAAAGGCAAAAAAGATAAAGATGGCAACGTAGAAAAAGAGGCTATACAGGTAGACAATATCATCAACAATCCTTCTCCAGCATGGACAAAAACGCCTTCTACATTAACCGACGAAGATTACGCTGGTTTTTACAGAGAGTTGTATCCGTTTAACTTCGAAGAATCCTTATTCCACATTCATTTAAATGTAGATTACCCGTTTAATTTAACAGGTATTTTATACTTCCCTAAAATAAAACCAAACATGGAAGTACAAAAGGACAAAATCCAATTGTACTCTCGCCAAGTTTTTATTACCGATTCGGTTGAAGGGATTGTACCAGATTTCTTAACGCTTTTACATGGGGTGATTGATTCGCCTGATATTCCGTTAAACGTTTCTCGTTCTTATTTACAAAGCGATGGTAATGTGAAGAAAATCTCTAACCACATCACAAAAAAAGTAGCTGATAAATTAGAGGAATTGTTTAAGAAAGACCGTGCAGATTTTGAAAAGAAATGGGACGATATTAAAATCTTTATTGAATATGGGATGTTATCGGACGAAAAGTTTTTTGAAAGAGCTCAAAAGTTTGCTTTATATAAAAATACCGATGGAAAATATTACACTCAAGATGAGTTAATTGAAAAAATTAAACCGTTACAAACCGATAAAGATGACAAACTTGTTGTGCTTTACGCAAGTGATTTGGATACTCAATACACCTACATTCAGTCGGCAAAAGATAAAGGCTATGAAGTAATTATTTTAGATTCACCTTTGAGTCCACACTTGGTAGGAAAGTTAGAGCAAACCATCGAAAAAACAACCTTTACTCGAATTGATGCGGATACGATTGATAAAATCATCAACAAAAACGAAGAAATTCCTTCTAAATTAACTGATGCAGATAAAGATGTGTTAAAACCTGTTTTAGAGGAAGTGATTTCGAAAGAAAAATTTACCATTCAGTTTGAGAGCATGAATGAAACCGACCAGCCCATGACAATTGTTCAGCCAGAATTTATGCGAAGAATGAAAGAAATGAGCAAAATGGGCGGAGGCGGAATGATGGGAATGGGTAATTTTCCTGAAATGTACAATTTGGTGGTTAATGTAAATCATCCGGTTATTTCAAAAATGCTAAAAGAAAAAGATGGTGCTAAACAAAAAGAAATTGCCAAACAAACTGCCGATTTAGCATTGTTATCACAAAATATGCTAAAAGGCGAAGAATTAACTAATTTTATCAAACGAAGTATTGAACTTATTTAAATTAATTTCTACATCACCTTGTCTAAAGTTTAAAACTTTAGACAAGGTTGGTGTGTGACAATTTAAAAGTATAACTTTATTAAAAATTAAACTTAAAAACAAAAAAAGAAAATGAAAAAAACATGGATAATATTAGGAGTAGTGGGCTTGCTAATCCTTCTTATGGTGTTCTCAGTAATGGGTTCATACAACAGTATGGTAACAAAAGACGAAGCAGTAACAGGTCAGTGGTCACAAGTAGAAAACGTTTACCAACGTAGAGCCGACCTTATTCCAAACTTGGTTAACACGGTTAAAGGTTATGCTGCTCACGAAAGAGAAACTTTAGAAGGCGTTGTAAATGCAAGAGCTAAAGCTACTTCAACAACTATTGACCCTTCTAAATTAAATGCAGAGTCAATTAAACAGTTTGCTGCTGCTCAAGATGGGTTAAGTTCTGCATTATCTAAATTAATGGTTGTAGTAGAGCGTTATCCTGATTTAAAAGCAAACCAAAACTTTTTGGAACTGCAATCGCAATTAGAAGGTACTGAAAACAGAATTACAGTTGAGCGTCAGAAGTTTAATGAAAGTGCTAAAGATTACAACACATTCATTAGAAAGTTCCCAAAAAACATTTGGGCAGGAATGTTTGGTTTCGAGAAAAAAGATTATTTCGAAGCTGCTGCAGGTTCTGAAAAAGCACCAGAAGTACAATTTTAATAATACGTCATTGCGAGGAACGAAGCAATCTTACCCTTGGTAGGATTGCTTTATTTCGTTTCATTACATCCGCAATGACGAAAAAATACATTTATGGCAAAAGATTTATTTACAGCAGAGCAAAAACAACAAATTGTTGCAGCTATTCGTGAGGCAGAGAAAAACACTTCAGGCGAAATTCGTGTACACATCGACAAAAAATGTAAAGAAGACGTGTTAGATAGAGCTGCTTACATGTTTGATGCATTGGACATGCAAAAAACGGCTTTACGTAATGGCGTTTTAATTTATTTAGCTACTGAAGATAGACAGTTTGCTATTTTGGGAGATGCTGGTATCAATCAAAAAGTGCCTGTTGGCTTTTGGGATGGAGTGAGAGATTTGATGATTTCAAACTTTAAGCAAGGAAAATTTACCGAAGGCCTATCGGAAGGAATAAAATTAGCTGGAGAACAATTAAAAAAGCATTTTCCTTACCAAAGCAACGATAAAAACGAATTAGCTGACGATATTTCGTTTGGTAAACAATAGTAATTCGTCATTCCTGCGAAAGCAGAAATCTTTATAAAAAATAATGAGGTTCTTTATGTTGTTAGGAATGTCAAAAAAAACAAAGCAATGAAAAAATATCTATTTATACTTCTTACCCTTTTAACTTATAAGCAATCGAATGCTCAAGATTGTTTGCTAGACCAAAAACCAACACAAGATTTGGTACAAGATTATGCTAATATTATTAGTGATGAAGAAGAATCATTTTTGCGTCAGAAATTACAAGCATTTAACGATACCACTTCCACTCAAATTTTGGTGGTTACAGTTACCGATTTGTGTGGTTATGATAAAGCCAGTTTTACTTATACCTTGGGCGAAAAATGGGGCGTGGGTCAGCAAGGAAAAAACAATGGTATTGTTATCATGGTTAAACCCAAAGAAATTGATGGAAGAGGAGATGCCTTTATTGCTCCAGGTTATGGTTTAGAAGGAGTTGTGCCTGATGCAATAGCCAAACGAATTGAAGAGAATGAAATGATACCATATTTTAAATCGAAAGAGTATTATTATGGAATTCATGAGGCAGTAAATGTGTTGATGAGTTTAACCTCAGGAGAATTTACTGCCGACCAATATGCTAAAACAGATTGGAGTAAATTTATTATTCCTTTTGCTTTTATCATTGTAATCATGCTACTCATATTTTTTACTACTGCCAAAAAAGCAAGAGATTATTCAATAGGTCATAATATTCCATTCTGGACTGCTTTTATGCTGATGAACAACTCAGGTAGAAGTCATGGCGGTTCTTGGGGTAATTTTAACTCAGGTGGTGGTAGTTTTGGCGGTGGAGGCTTTGGTGGTTTCGGTGGCGGTAGTTTTGGTGGTGGTGGTGCAGGAGGGAGTTGGTGATTTAAATAAATGCTTACCTTTAGCTTAAAATTTGAATTATGAGAAATTTTCTTTTATTACCACTTGGGTTGATGTTATTGTTAGGTTATTCTTGCTCAAAAGAAGATAAGTCAATACCCGTTTCATCTGCTTCAGACAATACTGTTACCACTCCAGCACCTCATACAACGTTTATTTTTACTGGTACCATGTTGGTTGACAAAAGTGATTCGTTGTGGGCTCCTGTAACCAATTATACCGCTACTAATGTAATTTCTACAGTATTTGGAACAAGTCCAAATTATTCACTTTCAACTAGTTTTAATGCCACAGCTCTTAAGGGACAAACTGACAATGTAATTCCAGTTACAATAACCAATAATTATTTTTCCACTTTTGTTACAGGTACAGGCATTTTTAATCAAGGAGTGCTTAACGGATTTTACAATAACGATAGTTTATATTATAGAGTATTGTACAAGGGAGTTAATAAAAGCAATGTATTTTTAGATTTTAAAGGTAAACTAACCAGTAGTCATTAAACATGTATTATTTAAACAAAACCACCACTTATAGTTTTGCCGAAGCTGAACAAAAAATTAGAGAGGCATTAAAAGAAAAAGGTTTTGGTATTTTAACCGAAATTGATTTAAAAGCCACGTTAAAAACAAAGTTGGATAAAGACATTCAGCAGTATAAAATATTGGGAGCATGTAATCCGAATTTTGCTTATCAAGCGTTACAGCAAGAAGAAAAAATAGGTATTATGTTGCCTTGTAATGTTACCATAATTGAAAACAAAAACGGTACAGTTGATGTTTCTATTGTTGACCCTATTGCTGCATTTGAAGTAGTAAAAAACAAAACTGTTGAGCCTTTTGCAAAAGAAGTAAAAGCCATTCTAGAAGCTGCTTTAGAATCCATTTAAATAGGAGTTAGTTCATCTTACTTCTTATTTTTCTTGTGTTTTTTGTAAGTATTAATGCTTAACAATACAATGTTAAAAATTAGGTAAATCTGCTGATTTATTTTTTATAAGAATTATCTAGATTTGATTAAACATATTAAGTATATGGAAAAGTATTCAAATCTAAAAAAAGGCTCTAAAATAATTGGTTACGAATTAGGATCGGATTATATTAAAGTTTGGATGAAAAATGAGACTAATCCTACAAATTTTACTGTTGAATCTGAAGGCTTAGACCGCATAGAAATCATGAAAAGTTTAGCGCAACAAGGTTATGGATTACAACGTTATATTGATAAACGGAGTAGGACGGTTAGCTATTAAAAAACAAATCATCTAACCTGATTAAAGCTAATATTCAAATTCTTTTCAAAAAACCGAATTTGTTTCATTTCAAAAGTTGTTACAATACTTAACGAGACACCTTGTTTTCCAGCTCTAGCAGTTCTTCCACTTCGGTGTGTATAATACTCTTCTTGGTCAGGTAACTGATAATGCACCACATAAGCCAACCCTTCTACATCAATACCACGAGCAGCAATATCGGTAGCTACTAATAATTGAACGGTTTCGTTTTTAAAAGCTCTCATGGCTTTATCACGCTCTTTTTGCAATAAATCACCGTGAATGGCATCGGCAGCAACATTTTTTGCTTGTAATTGTTTAACTAATTTTTGCACCGCAGCTTTGGTTTTGCAAAACACGATACCTCTGTTTTTTCCTTGCGATTTTAAAAACTGAAGCAACATTTGTAGTTTCTCCGCTTCATCACAAATTACATATTGGTGTTCAATACTCTTGTTGACTACATTTTTGCTGCTTACCTCAATTCTGTGAGCATCTTCAGCCATGTGTTCATTAATAATTTGTTTTATGCCATGAGGCATGGTAGCAGAAAACAACCATTTTTGTTCAGCATTTTTTATGGTTCCTAAAATTTCGTCTAACTCTTTTTTAAAACCCATGCTCAACATTTCATCGGCTTCATCCAAAATAATGGTTTTTACATTTCTAATGTCCACCGCTTTTCTATTAATTAAATCAATTAGTCTGCCTGGAGTAGCTACAATAATGTGTGTAGGTCGTTTTAAAGCACCTATTTGAATATCGATGGGTTGTCCGCCATAAACGGCTTCAGCAAATATTTTGTCGGTGTATTTGGTAAACTTAAAAAGTTGTTTGGCAACTTGTTGCCCCAATTCACGTGTAGGACAAAGAATTAACCCTTGTACAACCTTTTGTTTTGGGTCAATATTGTGCAACAAAGGTAAGCCATAAGCAGCAGTTTTACCGGTGCCAGTTTGAGCTTGAGCAACCAAATCGGTAGTTGTAGTTAATAACAAAGGAATAGCTTCTTGCTGAATTTGAGTAGGTTTAGTAATTCCTAGTTCGTTTAATCCTTTAATATAATCGGGTTTTATGCCTAAGTCTTTAAAATTGTCCAAAATATAGTGTGTTTATTGGAAACAAAGGTAGGTAAACAAATCATTGATGTTGTTGAAAAATAATAATTACTTTTTAGTTGGGTATAGAGTATTACAGAATCCCTTTTTTACTTTTGCATCATAAAACAATTAGGTATGCAATCAAAAGCGATAAAAGAGACCAAATTCAATTTTCCAGGACAAAAAAGTTTGTATAAAGGAAAAGTAAGAGACGTATATAACATTAACGATGAGTTAATGGTAATGGTAGTTTCAGACCGAATTTCTGCTTTTGACGTAGTACTACCTAAAGCTATTCCTTTTAAAGGACAAGTGTTGAATCAAATTGCAGCTAAGTTTTTAAAAGCTACCGAGGATATTTTGCCAAACTGGGTAATTGATGTGCCTGACCCATGTGTAACCATTGGAAGAAAATGTGAGACGTTTAAAGTAGAAATGGTTATAAGAGGCTATTTGTCGGGACATGCATGGAGGGAATATAGTGCGGGTAGAAGAGTGTTGTGTGGAGTAACCATGCCAGAGGGAATGAAAGAAAACGACAAATTTCCAGAACCAATTATTACACCAAGCACAAAAGCAAGTGTTGGGCACGATGAAGATATTTCTCGCGAAGACATTATTAAAAAAGGAATAGTAAGTGAAGCTGATTATGTAAAATTGGAAGATTATACCCGTAAAATTTTTCAACGAGGTACTGAAATAGCTGCTAAAATGGGATTGATTTTGGTAGATACCAAATACGAATTCGGAAAAATTGGAAATACCATTTATTTGATTGACGAAATTCATACACCAGATTCTTCTCGATACTTTTACAAAGAAGGGTATGAAGAACGACAAGCTAAAGGAGAAAAACAAAAACAGTTATCGAAAGAGTTTGTTCGTGAATGGTTAATTGCCAACAATTTTCAGGGTAAAGACGGGCAAACTGTTCCAGAAATGACTGATGAATTTGTAGAAGAAATCTCAAACAGGTACATTGAACTTTACGAAAACATTACAGGAGATAAATTTGTAAAATCTGATGTGAGCGACGTATTGAAAAGGGTAGAAGAGAACGTTACCAAGGCAATTTCTCAATTGGCTTAATTACATCCCACCACCATCATCAAACTCATTGTTTTTTCGATTTTTGTCGGCTTGTTTCTTGGTTTGATTGATACGATAAGTAAAGCTTAATCTAAAAAATCGTGAACGCCATTGGAACTCTCCTTCTGAGTAGAAATTGGTTCCATAATCAATACTTCTTCTTTTTCGTGTGTTAAATACATCGCTGGCATTAAAACTCAATGTTCCATTTCCTTTTAGGATATCAACAGATGCACCTAAATTTAACGCATAACGAGCTAGTTGCTCGCCTTGTGTAGTTTTTTGTGGTGCATTGTAATCAAACGACGATTGAAAGCCTAATTTCTTCTTTATCGTCCATTTTGAGTTTAGTTTTGAATTCCATGTGTAGGTGTCACTGAAATATACTTTCCCTTGATAATTTCCATCCGTTATTTCTCTAAAAAAGTTAAAATCGCCCCTAATGTCCCACCATTTTTTTATTTGGTAAGAACCTGAAAACTCTACACCATAAGCATTTCTAAAACCAATGTTTGCAGGTATTCTTTTGGTTGTTCCAGTAATATCCGATACCAAAATACGCTCAGTAACTCCAGTACTATATCGGTAATAAACACTCGAAAGTAAAGAACCTTTTTTGAAATAGTTGAGGTAGCCCAATTCAAAAGCGTCGGTATATTCTGGGTTAAGATTTGGATTTCCGTAAAAATTATTTCTTGAGTCACTAATGCTGTAAAAAGGCAACAACCACCAATGTTGTGGTCGTTTTAATCTGCGGCTATAACTTAATTGTACCGAGTTCTCATTTTTGATAATGTATGAAATGTGTGAGCTTGAAAAAAAGTTTAAATAGGTGCGACGATTTACTTCGTTAGTGGCAACAAATTCGGTAGTAACATCCGAAAATTCAGTTCTTAAACCCAGCTGGTAAGAAAACTTGTTAAGCTTTTGTCCAAACATGGCGTAACCTGCCGAAATGTTTTCAGTGTATAGTAATAGGTTTTTTAAACCTAGGTCAACCTCAAATTGATTGGTACTTTTATTCATTAAACTTACTTGATAATCATCGTCAACAGTTTTATAGTTGCCTCTAAAACCCATTTCAAACTTGGCTTTATTGGGTAGTGGATGAATGTAATCAGACTGTAACAAAATGTTTTTAGAGCCTTCGTAATTATATACGCTGGTGTAGGTATTATCAGTACTATTAACACTATTGTTTTGTACAATTATCGATTCTTCATCATCTCTGTTTGTAGAGTATTGTGCATCGAAAGTTAGCAGTTGATCGGGTTTTGTAAATGTTTTCCTATAGTTAAATGCCAAATCATAGGATGATAATATTTTATCTTCATCCTCATTTCTAGTAACTACTTGCACAGGATTTTTTTGATTGTCGTAATCGGTGTATTCAACATCAACAATATTGTATGCAGTCCCAACATTTCCATTTCCAGAAAGGGTAATCGAATTAAATTCATTCAAATAAATTTCGGTACCTAAATTAAAACCATGGTTGATGTTTTCTCGACCTCTTATTGCATTGTTTGAATAACTAAAACTGGTGTCGCTGTATGTAAAAGTTTGGTACGAATTACTAAAACCAGGCGACTCGCGATAGCTTGCATTATAACCAGAAAAGATTGTTAACGCATTTTTTTTGTACGACAACCCAAAACCTGCTCCATAATTGTTTGGATAGCCTAAATCCATATTAACGGTACCGTTAATGCCTTGACGTTTGTCTTTTTTTAATACAATATTGATGATTCCTACTTCACCTTCGGCATCGTATCGTGCTGATGGATTGGTAATTACTTCCACTTTTTCTATTTGACTTCCTTGTAGCTGACGCAATGCATCGGCAGTACTCGTTCCAGTTAAACCCGAAGGTTTGCCATTAATTAAAACCCGAACATTTCCACTTCCTCGTAAGTTTACATTTCCCTCCACATCAACCGAAACAGAAGGAACATTATTAAGCACTTCTGCTGCATTACTTCCTTGTGAGGTAATGTCTTTATCCACATTAAATACTTTTTTGTCGAGGTCAATTTCCATGAGTTTTTTCTCGTCAACAAACTCAAACTCATCTAATTTTAATGAAGAAGGAGCAAGTTTTATAGCTGGTAAACTAACATCAGCATTATTAATAATGATGTTTGATATGGTTTTGGTTTCAAAACTTAAAAAAGAAACTTTTGCATAGTATTTTCCATTGGCTAGTTTAAGGCTGAAGTTTCCGTCCATATCGGATGCAGCACCGTTAACATAGCTAGAATCTTTACTGTTAAAAATTCCAATAGCCACATAAGGCAACAGTTCGCCTTTATTATCCATAACTTTGCCCGACAAAACTTGTTGTTTGCCAGTTTGTGTAAAACCATTTAAACAAAGTAATACTGCAAGAAATAAAAATAAGTTCTGTTTCATGTTAAGTGTGCGAAATTACGGATAAGATTTAAAAATAATGGATAAATTAAAGGTGCATCAAAAATGTTTAGCTATGGCTGAAAGTAATGTTTCTGCTATAAAATTGGCTTTACAAGAAGCACAAGATGCCGCAAATAATGAAACCAAAAGTACAGCAGGTGATAAGCATGAAACTGGACGAGCAATGGCTCAACTTGAAACAGAAAAGTTAAGTACTCAATTGAATGAAGCGCTAAAATTAATTCAAACCATACATCAAATCAATCCTAATCAAAAAACTAAACCAATTGCTTTTGGTAGTTTAGTAAAAACCAATTTTGGTAATTTTTATTTATCGGTAAGCTTAGGTAGGGTTGAATTGGATGGTACGGAGTGTTTTTGTATTTCACCTGTTTCTCCGATTGGTAAAATAATGCTAACAAAAAAAGAGAAGGACTCCTTCTCTTTAAATGGTAAAAAGTATGTGATAGAAGAGATTTTTTAATCACTTTTTTGTCATTTTGAGCGAAACGAAGAGTAGTCGAAAAATCTTCTTAGTGATTTAGTAGATTTCTCCATTTTAGGCGGAATTACAATGGAGTAGATTAATCCTCTAAAGTAGCTTCCATGGTATGATATACGTTTTGTACATCATCATCTTCTTCAATTTTTTCCAATAATTTGTTTACATCAGCTTCTTGCTCTGGAGTAAGTTTTTTGGTGATTTGAGCAATACGTTCAAACCCAGATGATAGAATTTCTTTTTTGTTTTCCTCTAAATACTTTTGGATAGAACCAAAACTTTCGAACGGAGCATAAATGATGATACCATCTTCATCCACAAAAACTTCTTCAGCTCCAAAATCAATCAATTCCAATTCTAACTCTTCAACATCTGTTCCATCGTTTTTAATTCTAAAGTTACACGTGTGGTCGAACATAAATACCACTGAACCAGAAGTGCCTAGAGTTCCTTCACATTTGTTAAAATAACTACGCAAGTTAGCTACTGTTCTGTTGTTATTGTCGGTGGCAGTTTCTACTAATATAGCAATACCGTGAGGAGCGTAACCTTCAAACAATACTTCTTTGTAGTTACTAGTGTCTTTATCGGTTGCACGTTTAATAGCACGTTCAACGTTGTCTTTGGGCATGTTAGCAGCTTTGGCATTTTGCATTACTGCACGCAATCTCGAATTCGATTCTGGGTCAGGACCACCTTCTTTAATAGCCATTACAATGTCTTTACCAATTCTGGTAAAGGTTTTTGCCATTTGCCCCCAACGTTTAAACTTACGGGCTTTTCTAAATTCAAATGCTCTTCCCATTTTTACTTATCCATTTTTAAAGAATGACCTAGTTTGTCTTTCTTAGTTTGCAAATAATTTTTATTGTGTTTGTTTGATTTTATTTCAATAGATACATTTTCAACAATCTCTAACCCAAAACTGATTAAACCAGTACGTTTTTTAGGATTGTTACTCATTAATTTAATTTTCGATACACCTAAATCTCTTAAAATTTGTGCACCCACACCATAGTCTCGTTGGTCGGGTTGG
Source organism: Flavobacteriales bacterium (assembly GCA_020635795.1). Classification (NCBI taxonomy): domain Bacteria; kingdom Pseudomonadati; phylum Bacteroidota; class Flavobacteriia; order Flavobacteriales; species Flavobacteriales bacterium. The sequence goes on along the minus strand of JACJZD010000001.1, from coordinate 1,440,407 downwards.
AAACCCAGTTCCAAATTAGCTTCAACCGTATCTCTACCTTGTTCTTGTAATTTATATGCTTTTAATTTGTTGATTAAACCTATACCTCTTCCTTCTTGGTTCATGTAAACAATTACGCCTTTCCCAGCTTTTTCAATCATTTGCATGGATTGATGCAATTGAGGACCGCAATCGCAACGGCAAGAACCAAAAATATCACCTGTCATACACGAAGAGTGTACACGAACTAAAACTGGCTCGTCTTTTTTCCAAGTACCTTTAACTAAGGCTAAATGGTCCATGTCGTTGGTAGTTTGTTTGTATGCCACCATTTCAAAATCTCCAAAATCAGTTGGTAAATCAACTTGAACTATTCTGGTTATAAGGGTTTCTTGTTGTAATCGGTAAGCGATTAAATCTTTAATAGAAACAATTTTTAAATCGAATTTTTTAGCAATAATCAACAAGTCGGGCAGGCGTGCCATTGATCCGTCTTCGTTCATTATTTCAACGATAACTCCTGCTGGTTCAAAACCTGCCAACCGAGCTAAATCAATAGAAGCTTCGGTGTGTCCTGCTCTACGTAATACTCCACCTGACTTCGCTTTTAATGGAAAAATATGACCAGGTTTACCCAATTCTTCCTTTCTAGTTTTTGGGTCAATTAAAGCTTTGATGGTTTTTGCTCTATCGCTTGCCGAAATACCTGTTGTACAACCGTGTCCAATTAAATCAACTGAAACAGTAAACGGAGTTTCGTAAGCAGCATTGTTCGATTGTACCATTAAATCTAAACCCAATTCTTCGCAACGGCTTTCAACTAGTGGAGCACAAATTAAGCCTCTACCGTGTGTAGCCATAAAGTTTATCATTTCGGGAGTCACCGAACGAGCAGCAGCAACAAAGTCCCCCTCATTTTCTCTATCCTCATCATCAACAACTATAACCACTTTGCCGGCTTTAATATCGGCTATGGCTTCCTCAATTTTGTGTAACTTTGTTTCCATCATTATTTTTTTGCAAATTTAGTAATTTCTTCGGTATATCATCGCGAATGATTCTATAATCAACGACTTGTTTTACACTATTAATAATCCTTATCAAAGCTAAAACGAAAACAATTTTACCACATAGAAACATAGTTTTAAAATTTACCCAAAGGCAACATAATTAAAACATAGTTATCCCGATATATCGGGATAAACTATTGATTTTCTACTGTAAATTGCTATTGATTGGTTGTTATAAAAACAATTCTATGTGTCTATGTGGTTTAAAAGAAATATATATAACTTTAAACTTTTAAACAAAATAATAAATGCCAAAAGTATTAGCCATAGATTACGGTCAGAAAAGAGTAGGGATTGCTGTTACCGATGATTTGCAGATTATCGCAAGTGGATTAACTACGGTTCATTCTAAAGATGTTATTGCTTTTTTGGAAGATTATTTGGCTAAGAACAATGTGGAATGTATTGTGGTGGGAGATCCAAAAGACTTAAAAAACAATCCTGCCGAATCGGCTCGTTTTATAGAACCGTTTGTAAAACACCTTTCTCGTAAGTTTCCTCACATTAAAATTGAGCGAGTAGATGAACGTTTTACTTCAAAAATGGCATTTCAAACCATGATTGATAGTGGTTTAAAGAAAAAAGCTCGTCAAAATAAAGCGTTGGTTGATGAGATTAGTGCTACCATTATTCTACAATCTTTTTTGGAACAAAAGAATGGATTTAATCTCTAAACCGTTCAATGAACAGACACCTATTAAAAATTGTATTAAACCTTTGGCCACCTTTTATTGGTACAGGGATTTGGATTAAAGAAATTACTCCTGATTACAGCTATATTAGGGTTGAAATGAAGTTACGACCTTGGAACAAAAACTATGTGGGTAGTCATTTTGGAGGTTCGTTGTATGCCATGACCGACCCTTTTTATATGCTCATGTTGTTGCATTTATTGGGTAAGGGTTATATTGTTTGGGATAAATCGGCAAACATAAAATTTTTAAAACCTGGTAAAGAAACCGTTTATGCTGAATTTCATTTGCCAAAAAAACAAATTGAAGAAATAAAACAAATAACTGATAATCAGCATAAATACGAGCCTGTTTTTAATGTTTTAATTAAAAACAAAAAAGGTGAAGTTATCGCTGAAGTAGAGAAGGAACTTTATATCAGAAAGAAGTGATTTTTTTAATAATTTCGCACTTTTCTAAACCCACGATACGATGATTTCTGTAGATGCTTTAGCTGTTGAATTTAATGGAGAAACCTTGTTTGCCAATGTTTCGTTTGCCATAAACGAGAACGACAAAATTGCCCTAATGGGAAAAAACGGTGCAGGTAAATCTACCATGATGAAAATTATTGCTGGCGAACAAAAGCCTACAAGTGGTAATGTTCGTTGTCCTAAAGAAGCTGTTATTGCGTATTTGCCACAACATTTGTTAACCGACGATAACTGTACCGTTTTTGAAGAAACAGCCAAAGCATTTTGCCATATTTTTGCTATGCGTGATGAAATTGATTTTTTAAACAAGCAGTTGGAAACACGTACCGATTACGAATCGGATGAGTACATGAAAATTATTGAAAAAGTAACGGAGCTGGGTGAGAAGTTTTACGCCATAGAAGAAATCAATTACGATGCTGAAGTAGAAAAAGCCTTGATGGGATTGGGTTTTAAACGTGCTGATTTTATACGGCCAACCAGCGAGTTTAGTGGTGGATGGCGTATGCGTATTGAATTAGCCAAAATACTGTTACAAAAACCCGACTTAATTTTACTCGATGAGCCTACCAACCACGTAGATATTGAGTCGGTAATTTGGTTGGAAGATTTTTTAATAAACAAAGCCAAAGCGGTTATTGTTATTTCGCACGATAAAGCCTTTATTGATAACGTAACCAACCGAACCATAGAAGTAACCATGGGGAGAATTTACGATTACAAAGCCAATTACACCCAATATTTGCAATTGCGTGCCGACCGACGTTCACACCAAATAAAAGCCTACAACGAACAACAGAAAATGATTGCCGAAAACATGGCATTTATTGAACGGTTTAAAGGAACCTATTCCAAAACCAACCAAGTTAACTCTCGTGAGCGAATGTTGGAAAAACTACAAATTATAGAAATTGACGAAATAGATACTTCAGCATTAAAATTGCGTTTTCCTCCGTCTATCCGTTCGGGCGATTACCCTGTGGTGGCTACCGATTTGTGTAAAAGTTATGGCGATAAGGTGGTGTTTAAAAACGCCAACATGAGCATAGAAAGAGGGCAGAAGGTTTGTTTTGTTGGGCGTAATGGCGAAGGTAAATCAACCATGATTAAAGCAATTATGGGCGAAATTGATTTTGAAGGAAAATGCGAATTGGGACACAATGCCAAAGTGGGTTATTTTGCTCAAAACCAAGCGGCTTTGTTAGATGGCGATTTAACCGTTTTTCAAACAGTTGACGAAGTGGCTGATGGCGATATCCGTACCCAAATTAAAAACATATTGGGGCGTTTTATGTTTAGTGGCGACGATATTGATAAAAAAGTGAGTGTGCTTTCGGGTGGTGAACGTACCCGTTTGGCAATGGTTAAACTACTGTTAGAACCAGTAAACGTGTTGATACTCGATGAGCCTACCAACCATTTGGATTTAAAATCGAAAGATGTGTTAAAAGAAGCCTTGTTGGCTTTTGATGGGACATTGATTTTGGTTTCTCATGATAGAGATTTTTTACAAGGCTTGGCTCAAAAAGTATTTGAGTTTAAAGACCAACGCGTAATTGAACACTTTGAAACCATCGACGACTTTTTGGCACGTAACCGTATGGAAAGCTTAAAAGAAATTCAGTTGAAGGGGTAGGGGTTATCTATTTTAAAAGGATGATTGTTATTTCAAAATTAATTCTGTTCCATATTCAACATTAGGCTCTGCTAACAAGAAAAGCTCTAATTCTTTCTTGTTGTTAAATCCGTTTATTTTTTTACGATAAGTAGTAGAAACTAGATAGTTCTCTATTTCTAGTTTTCTGTTTTTGCTGATGTTTAAAAATTCCTCCTCTTGGTCAATTCCTAAAAAACGACGGTTAGCTAAATTGGCAGCAATACCTGTGGTGCTGCTTCCAGTAAATGGGTCTAAAATCCAAGCATTGGGTTTGGTGGAAGCTAAAATTAAACGAGTTAACACCGCCAACGGCTTTTGTGTGGGGTGTTTACCACACGATTTTTCCCAAGGGGCAATGGCGGGTAATTTCCAAACATCTTTCATTTGTTTGTCGCCGTTCAATTGCTTCATTAATTCATAGTTAAAATAATGTGGCACTTTTTCGTGTTTTCGAGCCCATATAATTTGTTCGGTAGAATGTGTGAAAAAACGACACGAAAAATTGGGTGGTGGATTATTTTTCTCCCAAGTAACCACATTTAAAATTTTAAAACCTAATTCGGTAAGGATTTGCCCTACCGAAAAAATGTTGTGCATGGTTCCGCTTATCCAGATGGTAGCGTCATCTTTCATTTTTTCACGAACCAAACTAAGCCATTTTCTATTGAAATTATTTACCTGTTCAAAACCTCTCGATTTATCCCAATTGCCTTTGTTTACAGAAACGATTTTACCACTTTGTATGGATAAGCCATTGTTGGATAAAAAGTAAGGAGGGTCGGCAAAAACCATATCAAACTTGTGCTCAAATTGCGGCAACAACTCCATTGTATCTCCTTTTAAGAGATAAAAGTTCTTGTCGTCAGATTTGAAATAGGGTTTAATCATGGTTTATTTGGGTAAAGTTAAAGTTAAATTCGTTTAAATCTTCAACAATAATTCGGTCATTAAAACCTTCTTGTAGATCTGTCCATCTAACTAAAACGTTTTGAAAATGATTATCTACTGTAGGGTCTATTTCAACTATTAAACCCATGTATTTCCATTGCTGTTTTCCATCTGCTTTTTCTAAAAATTCTACCAAAGGGTTAATTTTTCCATTTATTTGTTTGGTTCCGTGAGCATCTATTTTCATAGCATTTGTTTTTATACCTTTGCTCAAAAGTAATGAATTTTTATTAAAACACACAATAAGTGTCTTTTTATTTTATGAGCAATTCCATATTAGAAAATTTCGGACAACAATTAAAAAAGTTAAGGGTTGAAAAAAACTTAACTCAGGAGCAGTTTGCCAGAAAGTGTGGTTTACATAAAAATTACATTGGAATGATAGAAAGAGGAGAACGAAATCCTTCTTTAGTAAACATTGAAGTTATCGCAAGAGGATTAGAAATTTCTATATCAGATTTGATGAAGTTTTAAGTTGTTCGGGATTTCCGAACAAGTTGTTTATCTACCATTATGGGTTGCCAGACTAACTATTTTAAAAATATCTTTATTGTCTTTTAATGCTTCAAGAAGTTGCCTAAACATAAAGGCAGTAGATAGGTTTGTTTTTTCTTGAACCATCAAAAGTTTAGCAATAAGGTACAAAAATTTAATGCTATATTCTCCTTTTCCAGCTAGTTTTGGATATTTCTTAGCTTCTTTGTTTATTTCTTTTTTTAGTTTGTCAATATTTAATATTTCATCTCTATGTTTTTTTGACTTTATTGGTTCTATATTATTGTCCCACATGTTTATAAGAAAAGAAATGAATTTTTTAGTTTCTGTTTTTTGATGTTGCATTTTAATTAAGGCATCGACTGCCCAATGCATATGTTTTGGAGTTCTAATTCTACTCCATCCTGATTTGGTAGAATTATCTATTTGTCGATATTTAAGCAACAAATCAAATTTTGACAGACTACCTTGATAAATCCCTAAGATATAAGAATCGTTAACTTGAATTACGGCTAAAGGCGACGTGCCTTTAACAATCATATGGGGTGTTTGTTTCATTTATTATTTCCTTTAAGTTCATTGGATAATAGTTTTTAGAACATCCTCCTTCAACATTTCCAAATTCAATAAATAATCTGCTTTATCAAAAAACTCTCTCAATGGTTTTAAGGTAGATTTCCAACCAGCACCATCAGTAATCCAAATAAATTCAATTCCTTGTTTGTTCCAATAACGATTCATTTCTATGTATTCGGTTGCGGTCGATTTTAATTTAGAGCCTCCACCTCCATAAAAATTACATTCTATAAAATACAATTTCCCTTTTTTATTAATCGCAAAATCCAATTGACGAGAAGATTTGTCAACTACTACATCTAAGCCCCATTGTTCTTTTATTTTTTTTGCAGTTGCCTGTGTCATATATTGAATTCCTAGGTTTTGGCAAGTATCAGAAACAAATTCCTCAACTAAACTTTCCATTAGCGTTCCGCCTCTGTTTTTTCTACCATTGCTATCTAAACCAACTTCAACTCCTGTTGCGTAATCAACTAAGTTTTTTACTTTTTTGTCTTTCAAAATCGCACCTATGCCCGAATTAACTACAAAATTTGCCAATTCTTTACACTCACTATCGGTCAGTTTACCTTTACTAAAAGAGTAGTTTTTGTAAATAAAATTTTTGGCATCAATCAAAATATCAATTGATTTTTCTCTAATAGCTATGAGAGTAGGAAAGGCTTTAATTACTTGAGGGTATTGTTTTATAAGATTGTATGCTTCCGTTTCAATATCCTCTTTCCCAATCAAGAAGTTTAAAAGATTTAATTCTTTTTCAATTGGTTTAATATTGCTGAATACTTTAGTCCAATTAACGAAGTAATCCCATTTAGTGATTTTCTCTTTAAAGCTCTGTGTGATTTTATCAAACAGCAAATCTTCGTTTTTCAATTTAAGCAGACTGCAAAGCTTGTTCATAATTATAGTTTGTAATTAATAGCTCATTTAATACACCTCTTTTCTCTGGGTTTGCATTAATACTTCTTCTTGCTTTTACTCTTGCAATTGAAAAATCAGCATAAATATCGTCAAAGAAATTGTTGTTAGAAATTTTATCTTTTACATCCGAATTGCTCAACATCCATTTGTGTCCTTTCTGCTCTAATACATTACAAAAATTACGTAATCGTATTTGTTCAGCATCATTAAATTCGTCTTTTGCATATGAGTTAAAACTTGAAGTATTGTGTAAAGGCTTGTAGGGTGGATCGAAATAAAAAAAAGAATTGTCTGTAGCACCTTTTAACGTAGCTTCATAGTCTCCACATAATATTTCTACTTTTTGCAAAGCTTCACTTACTGCCAAAATATTTTTATCATCACAAATGGTTGGGTTTTTATAACTTCCCATGGGTACATTAAATCTGTTGCTTTTGTTTACTCTGTACAATCCATTAAAGCAAGTGCGATTTAGAAAAATAAATAATGAGGCTTGAGTAGTTTTATCCGTATTTCTGGTATTGTAGAGTTCTCTTTTTTGGTAATAATATGCTTTTTTTTCTGCTTGTTTATTTTCTAATCCGTGAAATTCATTTTGTAAAATTTGAAGAATAGAAATCAACTCTTTTGGTTTCTTGGTAATTGTTTTATAAACGTTTATCAAATCTTCGTTAATATCGTTAATTACTGCTTTTTCCATTTTCGGAAAGTTGTTTAGCATCCAAAACAACACAGCACCACTTCCTACAAAAGGTTCAATGTAAGTAAATCTTTTATCAGTTATTTTATAAGGCAACGATTTCTCAATCTCATTAATGAGCTGAGTTTTACCACCAGCCCATTTCAAAAATGGTTTTGCATTTTGCTCCTTCATTAACTTTTAGCATTTTAAAATGTCTCTTATAGCAAGTTTACGATTTTAATCCTTATTTGTTTATAGAATCTTATTTCAAGTTATTAACCTTTAAAATGTTGATGTTAAAAAAGAGCAATAAAAAAGCCCGACCATTGGTCGGGCTTTTTTGAGTATTGTATAAAATAGAAAATTATTTTACAGAATCAATCACAGCTTTAAAAGCTTCTGGGTGGTTCATTGCTAAATCAGCTAAAACTTTACGATTTAATTCGATGTCTTTTTTAGCTAATTGTCCCATTAATTTAGAGTAAGACAAACCATGTAATCTTGCTCCAGCATTAATTCTTTGAATCCACAATGCTCTGTAATTTCTTTTCTTTTGTTTTCTACCTGTATAAGCATAAACACCAGCTTTCTCTACTGCGTTTTTGGCTACTGTCCATACATTTTTTCTTCTTCCAAAATAACCTTTGGCTCTTTTTAAGATTTTTTTTCTTCTAGCTCTTGAAGCTACTGCGTTTACTGATCTTGGCATAATTTCTTACGTTTTTTGGTAGTTAGTGTCCGTTTTATCGGTGCTTTAAACTAATTACCTGGTTTTAAACTTTTTTTAATTTACGATAACCGATTTTAGTTAACATTTACTGTGCTGCTGAGTTTATCAGATACACAATTGTAATTTAATGTTTTTTTCGTCAGTAGAATCAACTACACCGAATTTAGTTAAATTACGCTTTTGTTTAGTCGTTTTTTTAGTTAAAATATGACTTTTAAAAGCATGTTTTCTTTTAATTTTTCCCGTTCCAGTCAATCGGAATCTTTTCTTAGCACTGGAGCCAGTTTTCATTTTAGGCATACTACTTTATTTAAATGGTTTATTACTTACTTTTCTTTTTTGGAGCTAAAAACATAAACATTTTTTTACCTTCCAGTTTTGGCATACTTTCTACTACCGCTATTTCTTCAAGAGCTTGAGCCATTCTTAACAACAAAATTTCTCCTCTATCTTTAAATACAATTGATCTACCTTTAAAAAACACAAAAGCTTTTACTTTTGAGCCTTCTTTGATAAATTTTTCGGCATGTTTGCATTTAAACTCAAAATCATGCTCATCAGTGTTCGGACCGAAACGAATTTCCTTTAAAACAATTTTTTGAGCATTTGCTTTAATTTCTTTTTGTTTCTTTTTTTGGTCGTACAAAAACTTTTTGTAATCAATAATTTTACAAACTGGCGGCACAGCATTTGGCGATATTTCTACCAAGTCCAACTCTAACTCACGAGCCATTTCCAACGCTTTTGCAATTGGATAAACTGCTGGTTCAACTCCATCGGCAATTACACGAACTTCTTTCGCATAAATTCGATCGTTAATTTTGTGTGCATCTTGTTTGGCTCCTCTATCGAATCGCCCTTTAAATCTGTTTTCTGCCAAGTTTTAAATTAATTATTAACTACTAAATCTTTTTTTATATCATTATTGATGATTTCGGCAAAGTCTTTTATACTAAAAGTACCCAAATCACCAGCACCATGTTTACGCACAGAAAGCATCCCTGTTTCTATCTCTTTCTCGCCTAAAACCAGCATAAACGGAACTTTTGAAACTTCCGCATCTCTAATTTTTCGACCAATTTTCTCGTTTCTGTCGTCAACGAAGCCGCGAATATCGTAATTATTTAGCAGATTTAAAATATTTTCTGCGTTTTCGTTGTATTTTTCGCTAATTGGTAAAATTGCCACTTGGTCGGGTGTTAACCAAAGTGGGAAGTTTCCACCGCAGTGTTCAATCAATACAGCAACAAATCGTTCCATAGAACCAAATGGTGCACGATGTATCATTACTGGTCGGTGCATTTCGTTGTCGCTGCCTTTGTATTCCAATTCAAAACGTTCAGGTAGGTTATAATCTACTTGAATAGTTCCTAATTGCCAGCTTCTACCTAATGCATCCTTAACCATAAAATCCAGTTTTGGACCATAAAAAGCTGCTTCGCCAGTTTCAACAACCGTTTTTAAACCTTTTTCGTTAGCCGCGTTAATAATTGCTCTTTCTGCTTTCTCCCAATTTTCATCGCTACCAATGTATTTGGTTTTGTTTTCTGGGTCGCGTAACGATACTTGAGCGGTATAATTTTCGAAACCTAATGCTTTAAATACATAAAGCACCAAATCAATTACTTTTTTAAATTCATCTTCTACTTGGTCAGGTCGGCAAAACAAGTGAGCATCGTCTTGAGTAAAACTTCTAACACGAGTTAAACCATGTAATTCACCACTTTGTTCGTAACGATAAACTGTACCAAACTCAGCATATCTTACAGGTAAATCTTTGTAAGAACGTGGTGAGGTTTTGTAAATTTCGCAGTGGTGAGGGCAGTTCATTGGTTTTAATAAAAACACTTCACCTTCGTGTGGTGTTAATATGGGTTGAAACGAATCTTCACCGTATTTCTCGTAATGTCCAGAAGTTACATATAAGTTTTTATGACCGATATGAGGAGTAATAACAGGTAGGTAACCAGCTTTTAATTGAGCTTTTTTCAAGAAGTTTTCTAATCGCTCACGCAACATTGCTCCTTTAGGTAGCCATAATGGTAAACCTTGTCCAACATTATCAGAAAAAGTAAACAACTCCAATTCTTTACCCAACTTTCTGTGGTCGCGTTGTTTGGCTTGCTCCAACAATTCTAAATATTCTTCCAACAACTTTTGTTTTGGGAACGATATTCCATAAACACGAGTCAATTGATTTTTAGTTTGGTCGGCTCTCCAATATGCTCCAGCAACATTCATTACTTTAAAAGCTTTTACTATTCCAGTATTAGGAATATGCCCACCTCTACATAAATCGGTAAAATCTGAGTGGTCGCAAAATGTTATTTCGCCATCGTTTAGGTTTTCAATAAGCTCAACTTTGTATTCGTTGCCTTCTTTTTTGTATTTTGCTAAAGCATCAGCTTTGCTTACTGGTCGCATTTTAAAATCGGCTTTTTCGCGAGCCAATTCCAAAAATTTGTCTTCAATTTTTTTAAAATCTTCTTCTCTAATGGGGGTAGGAGAGTCAACATCGTAATAAAAACCATTTTCGATAGCAGGACCAATAGTTAATTTAATACCCGGGTATAATTTTTCTAAAGCCTGAGCTAAAATATGAGCTGACGAATGCCAAAACGCTTTTTTTCCATCCTCACTATCGAAAGTAAATAAGGTAACTTTTGCATCTGTGGTAATAGGCGTGGTAACTTCAACGGTTGTGCCGTTTACTTTTGCTGAAATTACATTTCTAGCTAAACCTTCGCTAATACTTAGTGCAACGTCCATCGGACTGCTTCCTTTTGGTAGCTCTTTTACTGCTCCATCGGGTAAAGTTACTTTTATCATCTTTTTATTAAAATTTATAAGGTTGCGAAGTTAATGAAAAAAGTCTTATCAGTTAGACGTTTAACCTGAAATAGTTGGAAGTAAAAAGACCGAAGTTGGAAGTTGTTTCTGACTTCGGTCTTCCCACTTCTACTTCATCTCCTCAAAATGTGCTGTAAAGTGACGTAAAAATTTTGGCTCTTTCGTTATTTTATAACCTTTTACAGCATCTTTTTCTTTCAAAATTTCATCAAAAGTTTCAATCACGTATTCGATATGGCTTTGTGTGTAAACTCTACGAGGAATGGCTAAACGTACCAACTCCATTGGAGCAGGAACAAGTTTGCCTTTATCATCATATTTTCCAAACATAACAGAGCCAATTTCAACTGTTCTGATACCTGCTTTTTTATACAGTTCGCATGCTAGTGCTTGTCCTGGGTATTGTTCGACTGGTATATGCGAATACAATTTTTTAGCGTCAATGTATACTGCATGACCACCAATAGGCATCATTACCGGAACGCCCATTTTGTGTAAATGTTCGCCTAAATAGGCTGTGCTTTTAATTCGGTATTCCAAATAAGCGGGTTCAAAAACTTCTTTTAAACCAATAGCAAGGGCTTCCATATCTCTTCCCGATAAACCTCCGTAAGTACTAAAGCCTTCGGTAATAATTAGCAACATGGTACAAGCTTCTGCAATTTCCTTGCTTCTTAAAGCTAAAAATCCACCCATGTTTACCAAGGCATCTTTTTTAGAGCTCATGGCAGCACCATCGGTTAAAGCAAACATTTCTTGAGCAATTTCCTCGTACGTTTTGTTTTCATAACCTGCTTCGCGGTGTTTAATGAAATAAGCGTTTTCAGCAACTCTACAACAGTCTAACAGCAATAAAATACCGTGTTTTTTACAAATAGCACTAACCTCTTTTGCATTTTTCATACTAACAGGTTGTCCGCCACCACTGTTGTTGGTTACTGTTAAAATAACAGCACCAATATTTTTCGCACCTTTTTCTTGAATAATTTTTTCCAATCGCTCAACATTAATGTTTCCTTTAAAAGGGTGAATTAAAGCGGGATCGTTCGATTCGTCGATAGCAATATCAAGTGCTTCCGCTCCTGAAAACTCTATGTTTGCACGAGTGGTATCAAAATGGGTGTTACTAATAAATGTTTTACCAGGACCACCTAAATGACCATAAATGATACGCTCGGCAGCTCTACCTTGGTGTGTGGGTAAGATATACTCCATTCCCGTTAAATGTTTAATGGATGCTTCCATACGTTGCCATGATTTTGAACCTGCATAAGATTCATCTCCACGCATTACTCCAGCCCATTGTTCAGCACTCATAGCAGAAGTTCCGCTATCGGTTAAAAAATCGATAATTACTTGGTCGGATTGTAAAAGAAATGGATTGTTGTGTGCTTTTTTTAGAAATTCATTTCGTTGAGCTTCAGTGCTCATAAAAATTGGTTCAACCGATTTAATTTTAAATGGCTCTATAATGGTTTTATGTTTCATTTTTTTAAGTTGAAAAATTACTAATTGGATGATTTAAAAATAGTAGATGTTGACTTGGATTTTTTCCAATTCAACAATTACTAAAAAGAGTCTCTACGTTTAATATTACGTAGGTAAGAGTTAGACTTAACTCGGTACAGCATTTGATTTAAATTTACTGTTGTCATGCAACAAAGTTGGTGATTTAAGCCTATTCATAATATGATAAATATCATTTTCAAAAGGTATTACAGAAAAAATTAAAATCGGTACTTTGTGTTTCAAAATAGCAACATGGACAAAAAAATTATAGAATACATTACTTCAAACAAGGTGCTAACTATAGCAACATCTGTTAACGAAAAGCCATATTGTGCTATTTGTTTTTATGTATTTGATAAGGCACGTAATACGTTGATTTTTTTGTCGGATGATACAACCAAACATATTAGTGATGCCTTAAAAAATGGTTTTGTTGCAGGCACTATAACTACAGAGGTAACTTCAGTTGCTAAAATTCAGGGCATACAATTTGAAGGTGTTTTTGTAAATCCATCGAAAGAGCAAGCTGATGATTTTTACAAAATTTATTACGAAAAATTTCCTTTTGCACGAGCAAAACCATCGCCAATATGGGGTGTTGAACTGTCAGCTATTAAAATGACGGACAATACTTTAGGTTTCGGAAAAAAGACCATTTGGAGTAAATAAAAGTTATATTCTTAACACTTTACAATTTTGTAGTTTGATTTTTCTTTAACTAATTCGTTTAGACTATTAATTAAATTGACTTATAAAAATCTGTAAATCAGCATATTGTACATTGTAATAGGTGGTTGAGCTATTAAGTTTTCATGGTTGTATAAGTAGTATTCTAGTCTCTATCCTTTCTTTTTTAATTATCTTCGTACAAACGAAAATTAGCCATGAGTATTAATTTTTCACGTATGAATACCAATTTTTTTAAGATAAAATTATTATTAATTTTTATTTTATGCCCATTTTTTTATTTTGGTCAAACAATAACACATCCAGCTTCTGGGTCGAGCTCTTCAACAATAACTTGTGGAACAACTTATACTTATTATGATCCAGGAGGTACAGGTAATTATGGTAATAATCAATTAGGAACATTAGTATTAAATCCTTCTACTTCAGGTCAATATGTTAGTATTAATTTTGGGGCTGGAGCGTTTAGTATTGAGCCTAATGGAGGTGGTTGTTATGATTGGATTCAAATATATGACGGACCTTCAACAGGGTCACCATTAATTGGAACATATTGCTCTTCAAATGTTCCAGGTGTAATTACCTCTTCTTCTGGTAGTTTAACTATTGTTTTTGATTCTGATGGTAATACGGTAGCTTCTGGGTGGGTAGGAAGTGTAACATGTACATCAACCCAAGGTACCCCCAGACCTATAACACACCCTGCATCTGGAACTAGTTCTACTTACATAGGTTGTGGAGCAACATATACCTATTATGATCCAGGAGGTACTGGTAATTATGGAAATAATCAATTAGGGACGTATACAATTTACCCAAATACTGCTGGTCAAATGGTACAAATAAATTTTGGTGCTGGAGCATTCAATATAGAACCGAATGGTGGTGGTTGTTATGATTGGATAAGAATTTATGATGGCCCAACTACAGGTTCTCCACTATTAGGCACTTATTGTAATTCAAATGTTCCGGGCGTGATAACGTCCTCTACAGGACCTTTGACGATAGTTTTTGATTCTGACGGAAATACTGTTGGTTCTGGATGGGTAGCTAATGTTACTTGCTTTAGTCCTTGCGCTACTGTTGCTGGCACATCATCTGCTTCAGTAACTACGGGTTGTGGTAGCACAAATACTACATTATCATTAGCAGGAGAAGGACCAGGAACTATTCAATGGCAACAATCTACAGATGGAGGGGCGACTTGGAATAACATTGCAGGAGCAACTACTGACCCTTATGTTTATTCAACATCGGTAACAAGGTTGTTTAGAGCAGCTGTAACCAATGGATGTACTTCTTATTCTACAACTTCTTCTTATACAGCATCTTGCCCAGATATAATACATCCAGCTTCTGGATTTAGTTCAACAACGATACAATGCGGAGGTAGTTATATCTATCGAGATCCTGGAAATACAGGTAATTATAGTAATAATCAAAATGGTTTAATTACTATATGTCCTTCAATTGCTGGAAGATATGTAAATGTTAATTTTTCATCTTTTAATACAGAAAGTGGTTTTGATTTTGTGTATGTCTTTGATGGTGATTGGGCTGGTGCACCACTTTTAGGTGTTTATTCTGGTAATGGGGGGTTAAGTGGAAATGTTAGAGCTACTGCTTCTAATACTTCAGGATGTTTGTCGTTCCGTTTTGCTTCTGATGGAGGAACGGTTGCTTCTGGTTGGCAGGCAACAGTAACCTGTAACTCTACACCTTCAGCAACAGTTCCTTCGAGTAATCCAGAGGATTGTCAAGGAGCCTATACGATTTGTTCTAATGGAACTTTTAGCGGAGGAACTAATAATTATGGATTACAAGAATTACCTTATCAATGGAATTCATGTCTAGGTATTGATTACGATCCTGGTGAGTATGAATCTACTTGGGCAGTGTTTTCTCCAGCAACTAGTGGTACTATAGGTTTTGCAATTACACCAACATCGGCTTGTGATTATGATTGGGCAATCTGGGGACCATATACTCAACTTGCATGTCCAGCTTATACGAATGATGTTCCAATTCGTTGTTCATCTACTAGCTTAGCAAATACTGGGGGAGGAGGAACCACAGGATTAATTGCTCCTGCGATGGATGTGATTGAGCAAAATGGAGAATATGGTGGAGGGGCTAATGAGAATGGAAAATTAAAACCTTTAGATGTTTTAGCTGGTCAGGTTTATGTGATGATGTTAGACAATTGGTCAGCGAATACTACTAATTTTTCATTAAATTGGACATTGACCAATGGGGCAACTTTAGATTGTACACCCGCTTTACCCGTAACAATGACGAGTTTTAACAATACGTGTAAAAATGGAAAGACTCTGTTGGAGTGGACTACGGCAAGTGAGATTAATAACGATTATTTTTCTATAGAAAAAAGTGATGAAAAATTTCAGTTTTATGAAATAGGTAGAGTTCTTGGGTCAGGTAATTCTAATGTATCTAATTACTATTCATTTACTGATCCTATATTAAATAATAAAACAACATATTATCGTATTAAACAAGTAGATTATAACGGAGAACATACGTATCATAGAGTTGTTGCCTCTAATTGCTATAAGACCGAATTTGAAGTGGTGAATCACCAATTATCAAGTAATAATTTAAACTTAATTGTAAATAGTTTTGAAGATGAGAATATCGTCATTTATTTGTATGATTTACAAGGGAGGCTAATACTAGAGTCGAACTATCAATTAATTCAAGGTAATAATAAAATAGACTTGTCTCATGTTGATATTAATTCGGGAATTTATTTGTTAAATATTAAAGGAGAGGTTCATTACTACCAAACCAAGTTAATCAGAAAATAAAAAATAAATATTAAAAGAAAAAACTTACACAGTAAGGTTTTTTCTTTTAAACAACATTTTTTCATTAAAAATCAACATGCAACTTCACATTAAGTTGTCTTGAAGTCAAGTAATTTGGAACAGCATAGTTTCTACCTGAAACATCTTCAATCCAAAGATAAGAAATGACGTTGTTGATTTGGAGTAAATTAAATACTTCAGCACTTATCCATACATTCTTTAAATGCTTTAAGATGTTGCTTGATTTTTGTTCTTTTTTATCGCTTTTTAAGTGGTAAGAAAACCCAATATCAACTCTTCGGTAATCAGGCATTCTAAAAGTTGATTTGTACCTTTCGTGTGTATTGGTCGGCCCAAACGGTAATCCCATACCATAATACAACGCAATATGCATTTTAAAGCTGGGTAGTTTTGGTATGTAATCTTGAAAAAAGATTGATGCATTAACTCTTTGATCGGTTGGACGAGGAATAAAACCCGGCTCAATTCTAATACTGTCGGTAACTTTATTGTTTACGGTATAACCAGAAATTATTTTTTCGCCATCGCTGTTGTAATAATCGTAATAAAAATCATCAGTTAAGTCTTCTTGAGTTTTCATAACCGATAAACTGAACCACGATTCAACACCTTTAACAAACTCGCCATTTACTTTAAAATCGGTTCCATAAGCATAAGCATTGGCATTATTTTTTGCATAATAGCGAATACGAACATTTTCCAATTCATAAGGAATTACATTTTGCAAATATTTATAATACAGTTCGGTAACAAATTTGAAAGGTCTTCCCCAAGCTTTAAAGTTGTGGTCGATACCAAATACTCCTTGATAAGAAACTTGAGATTTAATGTTTGGATTAATTGTTCCATCAAAATTTCTCATTTCTCGGTAAAAAGGTGGTTGGTAATAAACACCTCCTGAGAGCCTGAATAAATAATCGTGTTTCCAGTTGGGTTTCATTGAAAAAGAGCCACGTGGACTAACAATCAACTCGTTGTTATAATCCCAATAATTTGCTCTAGCACCCAAAGAAGTTGAGAATTTTATAGAATCGATTTCCCATTTCCATGTACGTTGTAAATAAGTACTATACCTGTTACTTTGCAAATCAATCCTTGATTTTAAAACTTCATTAAGTTCAAGTAATTGGTTTGATTGTACAGTTGGGTCAGTATATCCAACAGAATCTGATGGGTGAGGAGTAGAGTAACCGGTGGAGTCAATAGTTCCCCATTCACTAATTTTATCAATAATCATTTCTCGTTGATACTTTATACCCCAATAGGTAATGTGTTTTTTCTCAATCTTTTTTCCTTTGTGTTCAAGATTGAAAACTGTTGCATCTAATCGATTTCTTGCATGGTCTAAAAATGAACCAACTCCTCTATTAAATTTAACATCACCAAACGTTTCTTTGCTTAAATCACGCTCAAGTTCATCAATTCGGTAAGCACCTTCAATATCATATTTTTCATCTTCTAAAGAAGTGTAAAATGAACTAATTAACTTTAATTCGATATTCTCTTTTGGTTTAAAAGTGTTACTGATTGCTCCAAAATAAGTGGTGTATTGGTCAACTTCCTGACCTTCGAAAAACACGGTTAACTGTAGGGCTTCGTTAATTGTTCCGAACTCTGTTTTACGTGTTGCGGGTATAAATTTGTATTTGTTTTGAGCAAAGTTTCCCAAAAAACCAATTTCCCATTTTTCAGAAATATCATAAGTTAAATAAGTTTGAATATCGTAAAAAGATGGTTGGTAATCACCATCAGTATCTAAACTTTGTAAAACATAACGATTGGTTTTGTATCGAACTCCGTTTAAATACGTAAACCGATGATTTTTACTAGCACCACCTACATTTACTTGTGCACCTTGTAAACTTATGGTTGCAGAACCTGAGAAATCTTCAGGCTCTTTATAAGTGATGTCTAAAACCGACGACATTTTATCGCCATATTTGGCATCAAAACCACCTGCCGAGAAAGAGATGTCAGAAACCATTTCAGAATTGATAAAGCTCAACCCTTCTTGTTGTCCGCTACGAATTAAAAATGGCCTAAAAATTTCAATATCATTCACATAGATAAGGTTTTCATCATAGTTCCCACCTCTAACCGAATATTGAGAACTCAACTCATTGTTTGAAGAAACGCCAGGTAAGGTTTTTAAAATAGCCTCAAAACTACCTGATGAGCTGGTGAAACCACTAGCTAAATTGGGTTGGATTTTAACCATGGTGTTGATTCTGTCTTTCTCTTCTTTAAGCTCAAATTCAGAGATGTTGGTAGTTGATTTGTTTATTTTAGGGTTGTATTCAAAAACTTCTCCATCTGCTAGATTAAAGTTTTCAATAATAGGGAAATAACCAATAAATGTTATACCTATCTCTACTTCCTTATTTGCTGGAATATTGAGGGTAAAAGAGCCATCTTTTTTGGAAACGGTTCCTTTGGTATTACCAATAATAGCAATGGTTGCACCCTCAACAGGTTCATTGTCTTGATTCACAATTACTCCTTTAATGGTGGCAACGTTTTGCGACATCACCGTAAGGCTTAGTAAAATAAAGACGGTATTTATAAAAAATTTAAGACTCACTCAATAAAACTGTTATAAATTGGAGGATTTCAAAAGTAGCAAAAAGTAACGTTAAAACAGTTTTAAGCCCATATTATTGCTTATTTGTTTAAGTTCAATAAAACTTCTTGTTTTGATTTTGAATTAGGGTAAAAACTTAATATTTTGTCAAGAACGGCATCAACAATGGTGTCAGGACATGAAGCGCCACTGGTTAGAACTATTTTTAGGGATTTTTTATCAGGTAAGTAATCAGTTGTCTTAATACGTTTTTTGTCGTGATAAATAAAATGGTTGATAGTGTTCTTATCTTCTATCTCGTTGGAGTTGTTAATAAAATAAGTAGGTAATTTTTCCTCACATAATTCAACAATATGAGAGGTGTTTGAACTGTTATACCCTCCAACTACGATGGCAATATCTGCTTCTTCGTTGAGTAAACCAATGGTTGCTTGTTGGTTGTCGTTGGTTGCGTAGCATAATGTATCTCTCGAATCTGCAAAGTGTTCTTTTATTGGAGCTAACCCGTACTTTTTTATCATACTGTTTTTTAAATAATCTGCAATTTCTTGGGTTTCGGTAGCCAGCATAGTGGTTTGGTTAACCACACCAATTTTGTTTAAATGGAGTGTTGGATTAAACCCTTCAGATAATCTCCCCTCAAATAGTTGATAAAATGCTGTTTCGGATATATTACCAAAAATATAATCTTCAATTTTTTTTGCTTCAGATAAGTCTTTAATAACTATTGAATGTGCATTTTTGTTACTGTGAGAAAATGTTGCTCGAGTTTCCTCGTGATTGTGTTTTCCATGAATAACAATGGTGTAATCTTTTATCCCAAGTTTTTCAGATTGTTTCCATACGCGTTCAACAAAAGGACAAGTAGTGTTGTATGTTTGAATCTCGATTCCTTTTTCTTGCAATAGATGTTCAATTTCAAGAGTAGTTCCAAAAGCAGGAATAATAACAATATCATTTTTTGTAATATTTTCCCATGGAATAAACTGATTTCCTTCAGTATCCATAATAAATTGAATGCCTTTTTTTTCTAAGTCCTCATTTACAATGGGGTTGTGAATCATTTGACTCAACAAATAAATGTTTTTATTAGGATTTTCATCAACAGCTTTATAAGCTATTTCGATGGCATTTTCAACACCATAACAGAATCCAAAATGACGAGCAATAATAAATTGAACTGGTCCAAAATCTAATAGGGTAGGGGTAAAATCTTTTTTTCTAGGATCACTATCCTTACGTGAATTTTTTATAGTAGAAATAAAAGAACTCTTGTAATAATCTGGAATATCGAATGTTCTCATTGTAAATTTTATACCGTTTTATTAAAACTTAATACGTTTTGAACCTTTAGAAAATTGTTTTGCAGCATCTGATAATTTCCCTTTTTTATTGGTCTCAACTTTTGCTGATGATTTAACAGTAAAACCAGATGCTTTTGCATTTTCTTGAATTTCTTTAGCTTTTTCTTGTTCTTCTTTTTCTCTTGCTAAACGCTCTTGCTCAGCTAATGCTTTGGCTTTTGCCTGAGCTTCTTCAAGTGCTTTTAGTTCTGCTTCTCGTTTCACTTGAGCTTCTGCCATTTTTGCATTGATTTCTTCCATTTCTTTTTCTCTTGCTAGTTGCTCTTCCCTTGCTTTTTTAGCTTCAGTTTCTGCTTTTTCTTTGGCTAAGCGTTCTTCTTCTTGACGTTTAGCCGCAGCTTCTTGCTCAGCTTTCGATTTGGCTTCTAACTCAGCTTGTTTTTTGGCTTCTGCTTCTGCTTTTTCTTTGGCTAGTCGTTCTTCTTCTTGACGTTTAGTAGCAGCTTCTTGTTCAGCTTTCGATTTAGCTTCCAGTTCAGCTTGTTTCTTGGCTTCCGCTTCTGCTTTTTCTTTGGCCAAACGCTCTTCCTCTTGACGTTTAGCCGCAGCTTCTTGCTCAGCTTTCGATTTAGCTTCTAATTCAGCTTGTTTCTTGGCTTCCGCTTCTGCTTTTTCTTTGGCTAGTCGTTCTTCCTCTTGACGTTTAGCAGCAGCTTCTTGCTCAGCTTTCGATTTGGCTTCCAGTTCAGCTTGTTTCTTGGCTTCCGCTTCTGCTTTTTCTTTTGCTAGTCGTTCTTCCTCTTGACGTTTAGCCGCAGCTTCTTGTTCAGCTTTCGATTTGGCTTCTAACTCAGCTTGTTTTTTGGCTTCGGCTTCTGCTTTTTCTTTGGCTAGTCGTTCTTCCTCTTCCTTTTGCTTTTGTTCTGCTGCTTTAGCTTTAGCTTCCGCCTCTGCTTTAGCTCTCGCCTCAGCTTCGGCTTTTTCTTTAGCGATACGTTCTTCTTCTTGACGTTTCGCAGCTGCTTCAGCTTCAGCTTTTGCTTTAGCTTCTGCTTCAGCTTTTGCTTTAGCTTCCGCTTCGGCTTTTTCTTTGGC
Source organism: Flavobacteriales bacterium (assembly GCA_020635795.1). Classification (NCBI taxonomy): domain Bacteria; kingdom Pseudomonadati; phylum Bacteroidota; class Flavobacteriia; order Flavobacteriales; species Flavobacteriales bacterium. The sequence continues at coordinate 1,419,312 of JACJZD010000001.1, read as the reverse complement.
TAAACGCTCTTCTTCTTGTTTTTTAGCAGCAGCTTCTGCTTCTGCTTTAGCTTTGGCTTCCGCTTCTGCTTTAGCTTTAGCTTCCGCTTCGGCTTTTTCTTTAGCTAAACGCTCTTCTTCTTGTTTTTTAGCAGCAGCTTCAGCTTCAGCTTTAGCTTTAGCTTCCGCCTCTGCTTTAGCTTTAGCTTCCGCTTCAGCTTTTTCTTTGGCTAAACGCTCTTCTTCTTGTTTTTTAGCGGCTGCTTCCGCTTCTGCTTTAGCTTTGGCTTCCGCCTCTGCTTTAGCTTTTGCCTCGGCTTCAGCTTTTTCTTTGGCTAAACGTTCTTCTTCTTGTTTTTTAGCAGCAGCTTCTGCTTCAGCTTTAGCTTTGGCTTCCGCCTCTGCTTTAGCTTTAGCTTCCGCTTCTTGTTTTTTAGCAGCTGCTTTTCTTTGGCTAAACGTTCTTCTTCTTGTTTTTTAGCAGCAGCTTCTGCTTCAGCTTTAGCTTTGGCTTCCGCCTCTGCTTTAGCTTTTGCCTCGGCTTCAGCTTTTTCTTTGGCTAAACGTTCTTCTTCTTGCTTTTTCGCAGCAGCTTCGGCTTCTGCTTTAGCTTTAGCTTCCGCCTCTGCTTTAGCTTTGGCTTCAGCTTCGGCTTTTTCTTTGGCTAAACGCTCTTCTTCTTGTTTTTTAGCGGCTGCTTCTGCATCAGCTTTTGCTTTAGCCTCTGCTTCAGCTTTTGCTTTAGCTTCCGCTTCTGCTTTTTCTTTGGCTAAACGTTCTTGCTCTTGTTTTTTTGCAGCTGCTTCAGCCTCTGCTTTAGCTTTGGCTTCTGCTTCTGCCTTAGCTTTTGCTTCTGCCTCCGCTTTTTCTTTGGCTAAACGCTCTTCTTCTTGTTTTTTAGCAGCAGCTTCTGCTTCAGCTTTTGCTTTAGCTTCCGCCTCTGCTTTAGCTTTTGCCTCAGCTTCGGCTTTATCAGCTTCTTCTTTCTTTTTTATAGCAGTATCAATAAGCAATAGCCTGTCTTTGGGTTCTGGTTTGGTTGGGTCTATACCAACAGCTTTTTGGTACGAAGCTTTTGCACTTTCAAAATCTTTTTTGAAAAAGGCATTGTCGCCATCTTTCATCGCTGCATTGTATTGCTGAATTTTTAATTTTTCTTCAGCTTCAAATTGTGCTTTTTTAGCTTTAAATGTTTCTAAAGTTTGAGTTAATTTTTGAGCAATGGGTCCAGTGTACCCCATATCCCAATCAATTTCGTTGCTTTGAGGAATGTAACTTGCTCTTCCTATAGGTTGATTTAAAAAGGCAACATCAAGATTCTTGTCCTCTTTAAATAAAGTCATTTCAACAAATAAATCGTTTACTTTATTTCTTTTATCAGGATGAACTCCTTTGGTGTTAACAATAATTTTTTTTGCAACAAAACCTGCTTTTTCATACAAAATGGTAATTTCTTTTTCGAAATCGATGTACAGCTCGTATTTACCTTTTCCATCGGTTACAACATTGGTGATGTAGTTACCATTTTCCATGGCTTTAATACTTACACCACTCATTTTTTCGTTACTAAAATATTCCGAAACATCGCCAGAAACCTGAAGTTTGTTTTCGTTAGGATCTTGCGAAAACAAAGAATTCCACGTTACCAAAAAGAGAAAAAAGACTATAATTTTTTTCATAAATTAAATGCTATTTAATATTTGTAGGTTTATAACATAAATCTTACCAATTTTGTGGGCGTTAAATTACAACTTTATCAAATGATAATCAAAAGCGTTTTTTCTTCAAGTTATTTACCTCCAATTGTATATTTTAAATGGTTGGTTACTGCAAATGAGTGTGTTATAGATGTAAATGAGTTTTTTGTAAAACAGACTTTTAGAAATCGTTGTACAATTTTGGGCGCTGATGGGAAACTTGATTTGGTGGTTCCTATTCATAAAAGAAATAGTAAACAGTTGATGAGAGAGGTGAAAATTTCTTATGATGACAACTGGAAAAAAAACCATTGGAAATCTATTGAGTCTGCTTATAGAAGGTCGCCTTATTTTGAGTTTTATGAGGATGAGTTTTATGCCTTTTATCATGATAAAGAACACCATTTGTTAATTGATTTTAACATGGATTTGATGAAATTGATGTTGAAGTTATTAAAAACGGCAAGTGAGTTTAATGTATCATCAAGTTATATTGAACAAACGGATGGTGTTTTGGATTATAGAACAGAAATATCGCCCAAAAATAAAAGTCTAAATGAAATTAATCAACCTGCATATATACAGGTTTTTGGCGATAAATTGGGGTTTCAGAAAAACCTGAGTATTATTGATTTACTGTTTAACGAAGGACCAAATGCTTTGGCTTATCTTCAACAATTACCTTAACCTGTCAGCTGAACGAATTAGTTTTTCGTCTTTTTTAATAAACCAAATGGCTAAGTAAGTTAGCAAAAAGGATAAAATTGGAATAAAAAATCCAAAAGCCAAGCCTAAAACTACATCACCTGGGTTTTGAGGGGAAATGGCTTCTTTGGCAACATCAATGTAAAGTACCAATGCTGCTATTTGCACTGCAATAAGTAATAAATTTAGTTTACACAATTTAATTTGAAGTTGTCGTTTTTTGAATAAAAAAATGGTTGTTAAGGCTAATAATGCAATTAATCCTTGCATAGCACCAATACCAATGTTTTTAGAAACCACCATGTGGTCGGATGCATTAAAAGTGGTGTAAGCATTCATGGTAAATGATGCCTCATAAGAGTTGAAATTTAAAACGGGAGACACAAACATTAATGCTCCTAAAATAAACACCAAGAGTAAAAAAACGGATTGTATTCGCTGAATCATAACAATTAGAATAGAGGGTTATTTATGTGAACCATCGCAAAAAGGACCATTTTTAGTTGCTTTACAAGCACAAAAATGTTTTGTTTCATTTTTTTCGGCAGTAAAAACGTGAGGAACAAATTCTCCACCTTTATGTTGTCCGTCGCAAAAAGGTTGTTTTGCCGATAATCCACATGTACACCATGCGTATCTTTTTCCTTCTTCTAAATTTACTGCTATTGGAGAATCTCCAGCTCTTTTTGGTTGTTCCATAATTTTATTTTGGTTATAAAGTTAAATTTAAACTTGATGACTCGCAATGTTTTTTTTAGAATTTTGCCATTTCTTTGTAAGTTAAATAACTAAGTGTTATTGGCGTTTCTATAACAAACAAGGTTGAAGTATTGCCCGCCGATAGGGTTAGTTCGGTTTCATTTTCAATTTTAATAAAGTCGTCGTTGTTTATCAATTGCTGATTAAGTGTTAACTGATTTGATTTTAAGGCATAAATGCTGTAAACTGATGTGTTATTTAATGGTAAAATGTGTGTGCCTGTTGGTACTTCAATTTTGCTGATGATGACATTTTCTGAATCCATTTGAACAGCACCACCGTTTCCAGCATAGTTGGTAATGGTTAAATTGTTGGTTTTTGTAGCAATAAATTCATTGCTTTTGTAGTCGTTGTAACTAGCTTCTTTATATTGCGTTTTTGTAATGTTAGGGTCGAACCAAATTTGAAACATTCTGGAGTTGGGCATTATTTTTTCGGCATGAGTTATTCCATTTCCTGCTCGAATAATTTGTACATCGCCTTTTGATAGTTTTAACCAACGTTGGTATTTGTTGTCGTAGTGCTCTATTTCGCCTTCAATTACAAACGATAAAATTTCGAACCATTTGTGGGGATGTTCGCCAATTAAACCACCGTTATCGCTCCAAGCATTTGCCCAATAAAACAGGTTAGAATACGATTTTAACGAACCTCCATCTTGAGGAAAACCAATGGGCTTATTTTCTAAAATTGCTCCGTTGTTAAACGAACCAAAAGCTTGTTCGTTTTTATTAAATATTGTTATTGCCATAATATTTTATGTTTTAACACTTAATGTATATACATGTTTTTTAGTAAATTTTTTTAATCTCTCAAGTTGTCTAAAAGGTTATTTATTTTTTTAGCTTCTTCGATTGTTGTTTTTTGTTTGAAACCATTTAAATCGTCAAGTTTTTCACCAATTTCGTTCAAAAGGCTTAAACCTTTAGCAGTAATTTTTATGTCCACTTGTCGTCTGTCGTTAGTGCAAACCTCACGTTCTACCAAGTCTTTTTGTTTTAGTTTGTCAACCAATCTACTAGCGTTTGAGTTTTTGTCGAGCATACGATCAATGATATTGTTTACGCTAATGGAGTTGGGATGTTGACCTTTTAAAATACGTAATACATTGTATTGTTGAGGACTTAAGCCAAAAGGTTTTAAGGCTTTCAAGGTTTCGTTGTTCAGCCAGTTGGCGGTATACAAAATGTTGATAAGCAACTTTTGGTGTTCCGACTTAAATTCTTTTTGTTTTATTGCGTCCTCTATTTTCATCTTGCAAATTTATACAAAAACATTTAATGTAGGTACATTTAATTTGAAAAAGTAAAAAACATTTTGCTAGTTAGGTTATGAAAATAATCATCAAGATATCGAGTATTTTTTATCTTCCGTGATATTCCATCTTTGGTAAAGGTTCATTATTTTTTAGATACTTATCAAACCAATTTACAACTTGTTCGTCAACTTCTTTTTTGTGCTCAGTAATTTCGTGATCTCCACCTTCAAACATAATTAATCTGTATGGAATTCTATATTTTTCGAATTCTGTAGCTAAATTTAAACTTTGATCAGGTTTTACACGCCAATCAGCATTACCATGTAATAATAGTATAGGAACATTTTTAGGGAAATTATTTACCCATTTAATTGCAGATCTTTTGTTTAACTCTTCTTCTTTTTGTTCATCGTAATTTGGAATCAATTCTGCTAAAACTCTTGATTCTATTTCAGGTCTATCTTTTATATTACTAAAAAGGTCTGAGAGTGCACCCCCAACTACAGCAGTTTTAATTTTATTAGTTTTTGTAAGAGCTATGTAAGTCATCATTCCTCCTCGACTCCAACCAAACATTCCAATTTTTTCAATATCAGCTCCTTTTACCTCTTCTAAAATTTTAGGAAGTATAGTTATGTCATTAATATCGTTACCACCAAATTCCTCTTTTCCTTCACTACCACCATTTCCTCTATACTGACTTGCAATTACAACATATCCTTCTTTTGCAATTTGTCCTAGTGTTAGCGCACCATCATATATTTTTAACGATCCAAACTCCCTATTGCCTCCTCTATTATAGATTACACAAGGATATTTTCCTATTTTTTTTGGTTTTGCCAATAGCCCACGAATTTTCAGTCCATCACTTAAATAAGTTATTCCATAAACTTCTATGCTGTCTAGATATTCGTACTCTGGTTTCCATTGTGTTTTGCCATTTATCGAATCTGTTAAATAAGGGAATATTGGATATTTTGACCAATCAGAAATTAATTCCTTTTTTATAAGAAGATTAGAATCTTGAGCTTGAATTGTTAAAGTGAAAAGAAATAGAATAACAGAAGTAATTAATTTCATGAGTTTTTTTTAATTGTGTATATATGAGTGTCTTTTGTACCTATTCGATTTTTTTAAAGTATAAGTTACTTTTTGGTATTGATATACATTTTCAAATATAACCAAATATAAAAAAGCCCATAAACAAATTTGTTTATGGGCTTTACAACTTTTTTTTAAAGTTACTGTTTCAATTTCGGGTCTAAGGCATCACGTAAACCTTCACCAATAAGGTTGTAAACGGTAATGGTAATAAATATAGCAATACCAGGAAACATTACCAACCACCATGCCTCAAATTCTTGTCGTCCAAGGCTTAATAACGAACCCCATGTTACTGATTCGTCGGGCACACCAATACCCAAGAATGATAAACCGCTTTCTACCAAAATGGCTGAAGCGATACCAAAAGCGATAGAAACAAATACTGGAGCTAAACCGTTTGGTAAAGCGTGTTTTAGCATGGTTCTTCTGTCAGAATAACCCAAAGCTTTTGCAGCTTGTAAAAACTCTAATTCTCTAATTTTTAAAAATTCTGCTCTGGTAAATCTGGCTATACCCGTCCATGATGTAATACCAATAATAACCATTAAAATAACCAAGCTACGTTCTTTCATAATAGCAGAAATGGTAATAATCAACAATAGGTTAGGCATAGAGTTTAAAATTTCTATTCCTCTCGATACAATAGAATCGACAGGAACGGTTACTTGCTTGTTTAAAAAACCTGGTAAGTTGATTCTACCAATGGTATTAAAAATAAATACTACCACAAAAAACAATAGCATACTTACCAATAAAGCTAAAATACCAGCACCCATCCCTTCGTTAAAACCTTCTGTTAAGGCAATGTTTCTTGCAATAAACGCATAAAAGAAACCCATAATAACACCCAAAATGGTCATATAATAACGGAAACGAGTAGCAATTAAATTTTTATCGCCATAAAAACCAGCCAAAGCACCTAAAATAATACCAATGGAAGCCGCAATACCCATGGATAAAATACCTACTAAAAGCGAAACTTTTGTACCATGTATTAAACCAGCAGCAACATCACGACCAATAGCATCGGTACCCATGTGGTGACGGAATTTTTTTGGAGCAGGAACAATTTCTCCATTAGTGTTTTTATAATATTGTTGGTCGGTTGGAGCAACATATTCTCTGTTGTATCTATCAGGTTTTTCGGGCGAGTAGGGGATTGGACACCAAACAACACTTTCAAGTTCTAATTGTTTCCAATCGGTAATGTCAAATTGTAATTTTTCCCAGTTTCCTGTTAAAGGATTTATGGTTGAATCGGTTTTAGCTGAATTAAAATAAGTTTGAAATGCTGGATAATATGAATTGCCTCTGTATTTTGCATAAAGAGGTTGGTCGTTAGCAATAAAGTGAGCAGATAAAGCTGTAAAAACTAAAAATAACAAGATGTACATGGAAACCATGGCAGCTTTGTTCTTTTTAAACTGCTTCCAAGCATATTTTTTAAACGAAAAATCTTTTTCTTTTTTTTCTTCTGACATCATCATTAATTAATTGTAAGAAATACGTGGATCAACAACTGCGTATAAAATATCGGCAACCAAGTAGCCAATTACAGTTAAAAATCCTGAAATAGTAAATATGGCAACAATCA